>CAYWHG010000023.1:37888-44125 GCA_964457865.1 uncultured Steroidobacter sp. | reverse complement strand
ATCGGCATCGCGCCCGGGATCCTGTCGAAACTCTTCACGCCGTTCGTGCAGGCCGAGGCGTCGACGACGCGCGAATACGGCGGCACTGGTCTCGGGCTATCGATCGTCCGCCGGCTCGTCGAACTCATGGGCGGCGCCTGCGGCGCCGACAGCGTCGTCGATCGCGGTTCGACGTTCTGGTTCGAACTGCCGCTGCAGGCAGGCAACGCGGCGAGCGTCGCTGCGCAACAAGCCGCACAACCGGCGCACGTGCTCATCGTCGACGACAATGCGACGACGCGCCGGGTGATCGAAAAGCGACTGAGCCTCGCCGGTCATCGGGTGACGTCGTGCGACGGCGGCGGCGAGGGCCTGCTGCTGCTGCAGGGCGCTGTGCGCGAGGGCGATGCATTCGACGTCGCGCTCGTCGATCACGCGATGTCGGGCCTGTCCGGCATGCAGTTAGCCGCTGCGATCCGTCAGGACCCGCAGCTGGCGGCGATGCGTGTCATCCTGCTCCTGACCGTGGATGCGACGGTGACGGTCGACACGATCGTTTCAGGCGGCATCGACGCCCATGTTTCCAAGCCGGTCCGCAACGTCGAGTTGCTCGACACCATCGACCGGGTTACGCAAGGCGCGATCGCGCAGGCTGGCAGCACACCAGCACTTGCCGCCACACCCGTCGCATCGTACTCACGTCACGTTCTCGTCGTCGACGACGAGCCAGTGAATCAGAAAGTCGCGCAGCGCTGGCTGCAACGCCTCGCCTGCGACGTCACCCTCGCGAACGACGGCGCCGATGCGGTCCGACAGGCGACGCACCGCCAATTCGATCTGATCCTGATGGACATGCAGATGCCCGGGATGGACGGCTGCGAGGCCGCACGTCGCATCCGCGAAACCCAAGGCACGCCCATCGTTGCACTGACCGGCGAAGTGAATGCGAGCCAGATCGAGCGGGCCCGCACCGCCGGCATGGACGATTACCTGACGAAGCCGATCGAGGTCGACAAGCTCCGCGCCGTGCTCGACCGACTCCTGTCTCCAACGTCGAACTGGAAATGGGGACATTCCTGATTTTCCGGATCGCGGGCCTTGCGCTGCGCTGGCTGGAAATAAGGAATGTCCCCATTTCCGACTACGCCTCGCTTTCTCTACTCGCCAGGTGATGCGCCGCGATCATCCTGATATCGGCATAGTCCCATCGGTCACCCGTGCCGCTCCTGATCGCCGATACGGTGGCACCTTCGTTCTCCCTCAGAAAGGCCAGAACAGAATCGATGGATTCAGCGGGCAACAGGCGGTAGATGTCGATATCGCCGCTCTCGACCCAGCGTGCCAGATGGCTCTTGATCGTGTTCACCGCAAGACCGCGCAGCGCCGCGATCTCTTCCACGGATTTACCTTGCTGGTGCAGATCGAGCGTGTCTCGATAGGTCTCGCCCTTCTCTTTCTTCTTCCTGGGACTGGTGCGTGCAGTCGCTGTGTCGATCTCTCCCTGGACATGCACGCGCTCGCCGTCGTAGAGACCGTCATCGAGAAGGCGGGCGCCGTATAGACGTTCGATCTTGCTCCAGTAGTCCTTCTCCATGAGCCGCAGCAAACGCACATAGCGCTTCGCCTTCTTCTGGTACGCAATCGGCTCGATGTGCCTGCGCAGCGGCTCGATGAGCTGTGTGGCGATCTGCTCGGTGAAATAGGCAATCGCCTTGCCGCATCGTTCTTTCAGGATCCGGGCGCTGTCCGGATCCGCTTCGCTCGCTTCGATGAGCCGCTTCAGCTGCCGCTGAAACTTGTCTGCAGTCGCGTCGATCTCGCCCAGGCGAGCGCACATCTGCTCATGTGCCGTTTGCGCAGCGTCCTTGTCCGGAAGCTTCTTCCCGGCGATCAGTTTTTGCCACTCTTCCAGGTGAGCTGAAAGCTCGGTGAACGTGAACAGCTGCAGCAACTGGTCGTTGGCATAGAGAACCTTTTCCCGAACGAGCACGCCTTGCAGCCGATCGGCAGCATGGTGGGATGCACTGAACTCGCGGATCCGTGGTTCATCGTGCAAGGCGTTCGGCGTGATGGTCGAATGCAGCACGATTCCTTCCAGCGTGCGGCAGCGGCTGAGCGCAACGTATACCTGTCCGGCGACGAAGGAGCGGCCGGCGTCGATGATGACTTTGTCGAAGGTCAGTCCCTGACTTTTGTGGATCGTAATGGCCCAGGCAAGCCGCAACGGGTACTGACTGAAGGCACCGAGTTCCTGTCTTTCGATCCTGCCCGACTCCTCGTCGACTCCATAGCCGATGTTCTCCCAGGTCTCCCGGTGCAGAAGGTAGTCCAGGCCGGTGTCCCGGAAAGTGACAGTCACGTCGTCGCCGTGGATCTGCGTCACGACGGCAAGCTTGCCGTTGTAGTACGCACCACCTTCGGTGTCGTTTCGAATGAACATCACCTGCGTTCCGACCTTCAGATGAAGCGTCCTGTCGCACGGAAACAGATGCTCCGGAAACTGGCCCTCGATCTGCGCCTCGAACGAATGCGTCCGGCCGGGCAGCTTCTTCAGCGCTTGCGAGTTGACGTTGTCGGCTTTGTGATTGTGCGTCGCGAGCAGTACATAGCCGGGTTCTGTCGGCTTGAAGCCCGGGTCGTAGCGCTCCTGCAGGCGCCGGTAATCGTCCGGGCTCAGCCGGCGATTGCGGACGTTGTTGAGCAGCGCGAGAAAACGCTCGTCGCTCTGCCGGAATACCGTCTGCAGCTCGATCTGCGCGGCATCGAGCTGCGACCACGCCAGGGAATCGAAGAAGTATGGGCTGCGGTAGCAGGACTGGAGGATGTTCCACTCCGCCTCCTTCACGACCGGCGGCAGCTGATGTACATCGCCGATCAACATGACCTGCACGCCGCCGAACGGCTCGCGATTGCGACGCACGGTGCGCAGGACCAGGTCCATCGCATCCAGCGTGTCGCAGCGGACCATGCTGACCTCATCGACGATCAGCAACTCCATCTGCCGCAGCACGCGCAGCTTTTCTTCGCGCAGCCGAAGGTATTCGCGCAGCAACCGATGCCGGTTGGTCGCCACGTTGGGATCGACGAAGTCATCGTTGGGGACGAAGCAGGTCAGCGGCAGCCCGAACATCGAATGAAGGGTGACGCCGCCGGCATTCACCGCCGCGACACCGGTGGGCGCAACGACCACGATGTTCTTCTGCGCCCGCTCGACCAGCCGTTTCAGCAGGGTTGTTTTGCCGGTACCGGCCTTGCCCGTAACGAAGCAATGCTTGCGTGTCCGCAAGGCAAACTGCTCGGCCAGCTCGAATTCGATATTGGTCATCGCCGGAGATCCGTTTCCTGCTCAACCCGTTCCACATCACGCTCGCAAGAGCGCTGAATCAGCGTCGCACTCAGTCCGCGATTCGCCCGCGCCACTTCGCCGCATCGAGCGCCTGGGCGCTTTGCGGGGCGAAGCCGCGCCAGAACTCATCGGCGGTCGTGAACAGTTCGGCGGCCTGCTGCTTCTGGCCCTGCGCGAGCGCGACCCGGCCGCGCGCCGCGAGGACTTCGGCAAGCACCGGCGTCATCCTGACCGCGAGCGCGCGCTGCGTTTCTTCCGCCTTCTGCAGCGATGCGTCAGCCGACGCGAGATCGCCCGCTGCGAAATGAACTTCGCCCAGACCCGTCAGCGCCGCCACCACGCTGCGTGTCGGCGGCCCGGCAGCGGCCAGTTCCAGTGATTTGTCGAAGTTCGTCCGGGCGAGTTCCAGATCCTTGCGGGCCAGCGCAACCAGGCCCAGTCCGGCATAGGAGTCCGGGACCGCGGGACCGGACGACGTCTCCACCAGATTCTGCGCCAGCAGCCGCTGCGCCTCGTCGAGTCGGCCGGCAAGCGCCAGGGCGTTGCCGTACGACGAAGTTGCGTTCGCGATCCATGGGCCGCCAGTCGTATCGAGACGCTTCATGTCGGCCAGGGAAGTGGCGAACTCGGTGATCGCCTCGTCGTTGCGTCGTGCCGTCATCAGCGCGATGCCCAGCGAGGTCCGCACACGCGATCGGGACAGTTCGTCCCCGGACACGCGCACGGCCTTCTCCAGCGTAGCAATGGCACCGGGCAGATCGCCGAGCTTCGATTGCGCACGCGCCAGCCAGCTGAGCTTGCTCACGACCGAGTCGGCTTCCGGGCCCAGAACGCTTTCGGCACGTTCGACGGCCGCCTGCAGATGTGCGATGCCCTCTTCCAGTTGTCCTGAATCCGCCAGCGCGCGGCCGTACACATCCTCGGTTTCGGCGAGCAGGTTGTTGCGTCCGCCGCTGCCGAAATTCTTCAGGGCGCTTTCCTGCGCTGCGCGTGCGGTCGCGAGACCTTCCTTCACGTTGCCCGCCATCAGGTATTCCTGCGCGAGCTGGCGCGTGGCGAGAATGGTTTCCGAGTCATCCTCGCCGAAGGTTTCGCGCAGTACCTCGACAGCTTCGCGCATCTGCTCGATCGCCCGGTCCCCTTCGCCGCGCGCGCCCGCGATGAAGCCACCGACCATCAGCGACGACGCCAGGTGCCGCGCGCCTTCCCGTTCTTCGCGATGGGCGCGCAACAGCGGAATGGAAATCGCCAGCTGCTTCTCCGCCTCGTCGTACTCCGAGCGCTGCAGGGCAATGCCGGCAAGCTGGCTGTGACCGATCGCCATCGGCAGGCTATCCGCCGGCAGCGCCCCCGCAGCGACTGCCAGCGCCTTCTCCAGCGTGGCGCGCGCCTCGTCCGTCTGTTCGAGATTCGACTGCGCTTCGCCGACGATGAGCAGCAGTTCCGCGGCGCTGCGCGGCTGTGATGCCAGTTCGCGGTCGATCCGTTCACGCGCGAGCGTCAGGAGCTGCGTCGCGCTCATGTTGGTGTTGCCGGTGAAATACGGATCGGCGGAGCGGAAGATCGACGCCACGAATTCCTTCACTTCCTCCGCATGGCGCGTCTCGCGACGCGCCACACCGAGCTGCCACAGCGACACCAGCAGGCCGATCGTCAGCGCGGCCAGCACCGCCATTGCCGCGCCAACTACCAAGCGGTTGCGCGCGGCGAATTTGCGCAGCCGATAGCCGGCCGAGTCCGGCTGCGCCAGCACTGGATCGTCACGCAGGTAGCGTTCGAGATCGTCGGCGAACGCGGCCGCCGTGCCGTAGCGTTCTGCCGGCTCCTTCTTCAGGGCCTTGAGAACGATCGTATCGAGATCGCCGCGCAGCGAGCGTGCATCGGCGCCGCTCTCCGTGACGTCGCTGGGCCGATGAATGGGCGCCGATACAACTTCCCAGCCGGTGTTCGCCTCACTCTTGAGCGTGTACGGGCGGAATCCGGTCAGCAGTTCGTAGGCCACGAGCCCGAGCGAGTACACATCGCTTTCGGTCGTGACCGCGTGACCGAGCAGCTGCTCCGGTGACGCATAGGCTGGTGTCAGCATCAGCGTCGCCACCTGGGTCAGCGCCTTGTTGGCGCCGCCGCCCTCCTCCAGCAGCTTGGCGATGCCGAAGTCGAGCAGGTGCGCCTGTCCCTGCGCATCGATCAGGATGTTCGAGGGCTTGAGATCGCGATGCACGATCAGTCGCGAATGCGCATAGGCCACGGCGCGGGCGATCTGCGCAATGAGCTGCACGCGCGTGCGCAGTTCGAGTGCGTGATCGCGGCAATAGATGTCGATTGGCTGGCCTTCGATGTACTCGATCGCAAGATAGGGCCGGCCATCCGCGGTGATGCCGGCGTCGTACAGGCGCGCGATGTTGGGATGTTCCAGCGACGCCAGGATGTCGCGCTCCCGCACCGCGCGATCCGTCAGCTTCGTGAGCGCCCACCAGTGCGGCAGTTTCAGCGCCACCCTGCGTTTGATGACGGCATCGTCGCGTTCGGCCAGCCAGACCGAACTCATGCCGCCCTCGCCGATCGGCTGGATCAGCCGGTACGGCCCCACCACCGCACCGGCGAACGGCGACACCGGCAGCGGAAGATGGCCGCTTTCACCGCGCGTGAAATCGCCGAGCGCGCGGATGAAGTCATCCGTTTCGAACTGCGCCTGCTTCTGCAACAGCGCGACCAGCGTCGACTTCAGATGACCCTTCTGCGGGTCGAGCGTGTCCAGCCACCGTTCGCGCTCCGGTCCGGAGATTTCCAGCGCGGTCTGCAGCAGGGACAGCAGTTCTTTGATATCGCCGGGGGCCAGTGGCTGCATGAGAAACCGGTCGCTGCGGAGGACCGTGCAATCCTCGGCGAGAAACTTCCTTCGCACAAGCCAT
>CAYWHG010000023.1:0-37788 GCA_964457865.1 uncultured Steroidobacter sp. | reverse complement strand
GAATTGCGGCGCTGGCCGGGCCTCAGGGATCTGCAGCCGCAGGTCGTCGGTGTCGAGCAGCAGCCCTTCGTGCGGATGAGCATTCGCGTGAAAAAGGAGCTGGTCGCGCCGGAGAGCGCCGCGGGCGAATCGGCATGGATTCAATGCACGCGCTGCCGCCATGCGCTCACGGCGGAGGATCGGCAGCACCCGCACTACCAGGCCGGCGTGCATTGTCCGTACTGCCGCGAGGTCGACGCGAACGAGATGGCGGCGCGCCTTGCCATGCGTCATGAACAGATCGAGCGCCTGATCCATCCGCTGCCGGGCAGCGTGCCGCACGATCACTTCCGTCCGATCACCATCACGGCGGCCTGCGACGGGCTGACCCTGCTCGATGCGCTGTGCCGGATCGTCAGCCACATTCCCGCAAACTTCTGGCAGGAACGCTGCGACAAGGGCCTGTTGCTGGATTCCGCCGGCCACGCAACATCCGCTGACCTGCGCGTGCGCGCGGGCGAGCGTTACCTGCATCGGTTCCCCGACGTGATCGAGCCGGACGTCAACATGCGCATCGAACTGCTGCACGAGGACGAAGCCCTGCTGGTGCTGAACAAGCCCGCACCGTTGCCCATGCATGCCGGCGGCCGCTTCAACCGCAATACGCTCAAGCACATCCTCGATGCGCTCTACTACCCGCAGACGCCGCGACCCGCGCACCGGCTCGATGCCAACACCACCGGTGCCCTCGTCGTGAGCCGCAGCCGTCACTTCGCTGGCAAGATCCAGGCGCAGTTCGCCCGCGGTGAGGTGGAGAAAACCTATCTCGCGCGGGTTCACGGCCATCCGCCAGCGGACGACTTCACCTGCGCCGCACCGATCAGCGCCGATGCCGGACACGCAGGTTCGCGCGTGATCGATGAGGAAGCGGGATTGCCGGCGCGCACCGAATTCCGGGTGCTGCAGCGACTCGACGACGGCACCAGCCTGCTCGAAGCGCGTCCGCTGACGGGCCGCACCAACCAGATCCGCGTGCATCTGTGGCATCTGGGATTTCCGGTGTGCGGCGATCCCGTCTATCTGCGGGGCGATGAACTCGGCGACAGCCAGACGCTGCCGGTCGATGCGGCGCCGCTGTGTCTGCATGCGTGGCGCATCCGCTTCCGGCATCCGCTGTGGCGCAAGCTGTGCGAGTTCACGGCGCCGCCGCCGGGGTGGTGTGGAACCGCTAAAGCTTGATGGCGCTGACTTGAAGATTCTTGCCGCTTGTGGGGCCGGCTTTAGCCGGCCCGGAGCGGGCTAAAGCCCGCTCCCACAGGAAGAAGACTGCTGCTGCAATCGACTTACCTGAGAGGCATCAGCTCGCTGACGTGACGGATACACCATCGAGGTAGTACCACTCGCCGCCCTCGCGCACGAAGCGACTGCGTTCATGATGCCGCCCGGCCGAGGCGCCGCCGACGCGGTAGCGCGCGATGAATTCGACTTCGGCGTGATCCGCATCGAGGCTGCGTGCGTTCGCGATCTTCAGGCCCAGCCATTTGAGACCGGGCTCGAACGTCACGGACGCGGGGCGCGTGCTCGCGTGCCAGGTGCGCAGCAGGTAGGGCGCGTCGAGCAGCACGAAGGCGGCATAGCGCGAACGCATGAGCTGTTCTGCCGTTGGCGCAGGCTCGCCGGCATGCCAGCGCCCGCAGCACGCGGCGAGCGCCAGTGTCGAACCGCACAGACAGGGATTCTGGATCATGGAGAAAGTGCGAACGGCCTCGCCGCCGTTCGC
This sequence comes from uncultured Steroidobacter sp., assembly GCA_964457865.1. Taxonomy (GTDB): domain Bacteria; phylum Pseudomonadota; class Gammaproteobacteria; order Steroidobacterales; family Steroidobacteraceae; genus Steroidobacter. The sequence continues at coordinate 36,029 of CAYWHG010000023.1, read as the reverse complement.
ACCGTCACGTTCACGCCGCGGGTTTCAGATCCGCCTTGTGTCCCTTCAGCCCGTAATACGCGATGTACACGTAGCAGACGGCGGGAATGACGAAGGAGTACAGCAGATTGATATCTGCGAAGTACCCCTGCACCAGCGGGATGATGGCGCCGCCGACAATGGCGACACACAGGATGCCGGAGGCCTCGCCCGTGTGCTTACCGAGGCCATCGATGGCCAGCGTGAAGATGGTCGGAAACATGATCGAGTTGAACAGGCCGATCGCCAGCAGCGCCCACATCGCCGTCTTGCCGGCGAACAGCATGACCACGATCAGCAGTCCCACGGCCACGAAGGCATTGAACGCCAGCACCCGGCCGGGCTTCAGGTACGTCATCACCCAGGCGCCGATGAAACGGCCGATCATCGCTCCGCCCCAGTAATAGGACAGGTACTTGCCGGCCTCCGCCTCCGTCAGCCCGCCGATGGTCGGCTGGCTCAGGAAGTTAACGGCGAAGCTGCCGATGGATACCTCGGCGCCGACGTAGACGAAGATGCCGATCGCGCCGAGCACCAGGTGCCGGTAACCCCAGACGCTGGCGTGGTGCTGGTAAGCGGGTGCGCCCGCGTCTGCCGGCTGATCCTGCGCTTCGATCTGCGGCAACTTCACCAGCGCAATCAGCACGGCAATCGCGAACAACGCCAATGCCAGGATGATGTACGGCCCCTGCACCGTGGCGGCTTCCGCCGCACGCACGGTGGCCTCGTCGCCTTCCGGCCTGACGGCCGACAGGATCAGCACCGAGCCAAGGAAGGGCCCGATGGTCGTGCCGAGCGAATTGAACGCCTGCGTCAGCGTCAACCGACTGGAGGCCGTGCGCGACGGACCGAGAATCGCGACATACGGGTTGGCCGCCACCTGCAGCAGCGTGATGCCGGATGCCAGCACGAACAGCGCGCCGAGAAAGAACGGATACGAGCGCATGCCCGCCGCCGGATAGAACAGCAGGCAACCGATGCCGGCGCCGGCCAGCCCGATGATGATGCCGCGCTTGTAGCCGATGCGCTCCACGAGAAATCCCGAGGGCAGCGACATCACGGCATAGGCGCCGAAGAAACAGAACTGGATCAGCATCACCTTCACGTAGCTCAACGAGAAGGCGGCCTTCAGATGCGGAATCAGGATGTCGTTCAGCGAGGTGATCAGACCCCACATGAAGAACAACGAAGTCAGAACGATCAGTGCGGAAAGGTAGTTGGTTTCTTTGGTATTGCTGGCGGTTGTTGTAGTCGTCGACTGATAAGCCATGAGCCGGTCTCACTGCTGGTGTATCCCCCACCTTGCGCCGGCGACCGGACCGTCGCGGCGCGGGCGGCATCTTAACGACTCCGCCGTTGACAGTGCCATCATTTCTGCATGGCAACGGCCGCAGGGACAGTGAATCGCTCGATCAGCAGCAGGACGGCGCTTACACCTGCATAAATCCCGAGAACCGCCGGCAGCGTCGCGTCGATGGCCGGCCACAGCACCTGGCCGACCAGCGCCACGGCCAGTGTCATTGCGAGCCGCAGCCATTCCAGCCATCGCCCTGCGGCTCCGCCTTCCAGCCACAAGCCCTGCACATAGAAGGACGCGCAGAACCAGGCGAACGACAGCAGCACGAATGAACGCGGCAGATCGTCGACCACACCGAGCAGCCACAGCGAACCGAACGTCAGCAACCAGAACTGCGCGAACACATATCCCTTGCTGAATCCGGCGGCAGGCGGATCGAACTTGCCCCGCGGCGGCTCCGCCGCGTACTTCGCCTGGAACTCGGCGGCGAGATCCGCCGGAAACCAGCCCGGCCGCATGAACCAGACCCGCAGCTTGTCGCGCCAGCGGCGCGTGCGCCACGCGATCTGCGCGGTCTCCCACCAGGAATGCACATTCGCCCACAACGGATTCCAGCTCTTCAGTCCATGCGTGATGCCGTATTCGCAGGGCACGTCGGGCAATTCGTCCTGGTAGGTACCGAACATCCGGTCCCACAGGATGAAGACGCCGCCATAGTTCCTGTCGAGGTACTGCGTATTGCGCGCGTGATGCACGCGATGATTCGACGGCGTGACGAAAATCCATTCGAGCGGCCCGAGTCGCCGTATGTGCTCGGTGTGCACCCAGAACTGATAGATGAGATTGAGACTGCCGACGGTGACGACCACGGCGGCCGGAATGCCTGCAAGGAACAGCGGAATGTAGAAGACGAAACCGATGTAGTCAGTGCCCGTCTGGCGCAGCGCCGTACTGAGATTGAATTCTTCGCTCTGATGATGCGCGACATGCGACGCCCACAGGATGCGCCACTCGTGACCGAAGCGATGTTTCCAGTAGTAACAGAAATCGTAGGCGACGAACGCGATGACCCACTGCCACGCGGCGTCCATCGACCACTGCGGCAACCCCAGCCACTTCACCGCCGCGCCGAACACGATGCCGGCGAAACCGAGTTTGAGAAGATCGACGAGCCGGCTCAGCACACCAAGCTGCAGGCTGTTGACGGTGTCGTTCAGGCGATAGGTCTGCCGCCCAGCCAAACGGCCGTAAAGAAACTCCAGCGCCATGGCCAGGATGAAAAACGGAACGGCGACTTCGACGTAGTTCATTGGCGGTCTCTGGCCGACTGGCCGACCGGTCTGCTGGCCGGACGCGGGTGGAGACTCGCCTCCACCCGCTGTTCCCGGCGGGTCAGAACTTCTGGCCGAACTTCAGGCCGATCGTACGCGGCCGGTTGGTGACGATGTAGGGAGTCGTGCACGTATCAGGCGCGCAGCCGGCGAACTTGTAAAGCTCGGCCCGTTCATCGAACGCGTTGTTGATGTAGATCTCGACCGTATAACTGTCGCGACCGAAGCCCGCAGCGAAATCCGCGATCGTGTACGCAGGCTGCTTGCCCAGTGCCATGCGATCGGTTTCCTGCAGGTCCGACCAGCTGCTGCCCTGGTACACGGCCGCCGCCTGGAAGAATCCATCCATCTGGCCGATCGGGAACGAGAAGCGCGCAGTCACATTGGCCTTGAACTCGGGTGTGACGGGCAACTGATCGCCGTCGCGCGCCGTCGGCGCTTCTGTCGGATCGGGAACGTAATCCTCGGCAAGTTTCGCATCGAGCCACGAGAAGCCGCCCGACAGCGTGACGATATCGGACGCAGCCCACGCCAGATCCGCCTCCAGTCCCTTGATCTCCGCCGACCCCGCATTGCGAATCACGGTCAGACCCTGGCCACTGGGCGGCAGGAACGAGAACTGAATGTCATCCCATTTCTCGAAGAAGACCGCGCCATTGAACCGCACGCGATTGCCGCCCCAGACGGTCTTCCAGCCAAGCTCGTAGTTGTCGAGATAGTCCGGCTTGTAGGGCGGGACCGTACCGTTGCGATTGATGCCGCCCGGCCGGAATCCCTGCGAGTAGGTCGCATAGACCATGAGATCGTCATTGAACTTGTAGCTGATGTTCACTCGCGGAATCGTGTCGCTGTCGCTGACGCTGTCGTCGAGATTCACGCACGGCGACCCGCGAAATTCCTCCGGCGAGAAACACAGATCCTCGCCGTAGTTGGAGCTGTAACCGGGCGAGAAACCGAAGAAGCCCTTCAGGGAGTTCTTGGTCTCGAAGGTGCGCAGGCCACCGGTCACCGTCAGATGATCGGTGATATCGAAGCTCACTTCACCGAACAGTGCGTAATCCTCGTCCTCCCGATGCTGATTGGTAAGCCAGAGCGTACCCGGCCAGCCCGTCACGCTGAGGTCCGTGGCCAGACCGCTGATCTTGTAGTCCTGAAAGATCTCGTGCTCCTGCATCTGATAGAAGGCGCCGACCAGGAAGCGCAGGCGCTGGTCCGACGGCGACGTCAGACGGATTTCGTGACTCTGCCGCTTGTACTTGTCGGTGCCACGAATGAATTGCGAAGGATTGCCCAGAGGTACTCCGGCATCGTCGGTCCAGTAGACACCTGAGCCGCCCAGATCGTAGAAATACGAGTAGTCCGAGTAGTCCTGGTCCAGCACGTCGTCGCGCTTCAGATAGGCGCCGGCATAGACCAGATCGAAGTTGCCGATCTTGCCCTCGACGGTCAGCGCCGCCTGCATCCACTCGTCTTCGCTGGTGTCCGGATAGTACCGGGCCACGTTCAGGTCGCCTGCGGCCTTGTCGTACGCGAAGAAGCCATCCGTCGTCTGCTTCTGAGCCATCAATGCCGGCGTGATGGTCCAGCGATCGTTCAGGTCGATCCTCAGTGCAGCGCGCGCGCCATACGTCTCGACTTTGTTCTGGTCCTTCTTCGCGGTGGCCGGCGTCGACACGCACCCTGCAGAGGGCGACGAGGAATTGACGACGCATTGACCGGAGGTCGTGAATATCCGCTCGATCGGCACGGTGTCGATGAAGCCCGGTTCTTCTTCGTACCAGCCGACGAGCCGGATTGCTGCCGACTTGCCCAGAGGAACATTGACGAAACCTTCCGCCACGTAGCCCGTGCCGCCGTTCTCGACCGTGTTGCCTTCCAGGTCGTAACCGGCTTCGAATTTACCGGGATCGGGCTTGTTCGTGATGATGCGGATCGTTCCCGCCTCGGAGCTCGCTCCATAGAGCGTGCCCTGCGGCCCTGCCAGTGCTTCGACGCGCGCAATGTCATAGAGGTGCACATCCAGCGCACCCTGGATCGTCGTGATCGGCTGTTCATCGAGATACATGCCCACCGTGGGTTGCGGGCCTGAGTGGTTATTGTTCTCGCCGCTGGCGACGCCGCGCATGTACGCGAGTGCGAAGCCCGGTCCGATGCTCGTGAACGAGACGCTGGGCAGGAACTTCACGTAGTCGTCGAAGCTCTGTATGTGCAGCTCATCCAGCTTCGTGGCGCCGAGGGCCTGGACACTCACCGGAACCGACTGCAGATCCTCCACGCGTTTCTGTGCCGTAACGATGACATTCTCGAGCACGGCATTTCCCGAGTCTGCGGCGGTCGCCGCCTGACTCACTGCAAGCAGCGCCAGCGGCAGGGCGATAGCCGACCCCCGTCGCACAGTCTGCAGCCTTCTCAGTTTCCGCAACCTGCTACGCGTCATGATCTGCTCCCCCTGTTGATTGTCGAACTTCTGCACGGGCGGCGAACCGCGGCACGCCCGGATAACTGTCGAGCACCGGTCCCAGCGCCTGCTTCAATGGAGTCAGCCATGGCTCGAAATGCTTCCAGTGCTCCACTCCATCGCGGAAAATCGGCTGGCGAACCTGCTCAGAACTGGCGGTGCGAACGGCGCGGTCGTTCTCGTAGAACCGCAGGCATCGCTCGTCGAAGGGCAACCCGCAATACTCGAGCAGCCGCCGCACCTGCGGTTCGGTGTCGTCGACCATCTGCTCATAGATGACGCGGTGGATCCGGCCAGGCAGCACGGCGTCGAAGTGCGCCATGAGTTCCACGTAGTCGTGATAGTACCGGCCGACATCGTCCAGCGAATAGGTGAAGTGCTGCCCTCGTGCGAAATGCTGCTTGAAGGCGGAGAAGCAGCAACCGAGCGGATGACGGCGGGCGTCGATGATCCTGGCATTCGGCAGGATCAGCTGGATCAGCCCTGCGTGAGCGAAGTTGTTCGGCATCTTGTCGATGAAGAACGGCGCACCCTGTTTGCGATAGATGCGAGTCTGCTGCAGATAGCGTTGACCCAATTCCTCGCACTGCGCTGCGCTCAACGTTTCCAGTACCTCCGGATAACGCGACGACTCCCCGCGCAGACGCGAACCGCCCAGCTCCCGCGCCAGGGACACGATGTCCGGCAGCTCCATCGTTCCTTCGACCAGCGGATGGCTGGACAGGATCTGCTCCAGCAACGTGGAGCCCGCACGGGGCAGTCCGACGATGAAGATCGGATCGGGCGCCTGCGAACCCCAGCCGCGACGTTCAGCGAAAAATTCCGCCGTCAGCAGCCTCTCGCAGCGACGCACATGGCTCGTCGTATCGTCCGCCCGATACTGGATCAGCGAACGCCGCTGCCGGTTGGCCTCGTCGTAGTGACGGAACGAATCGGCGAAATCGCCCGCATCCTCGCGCGCCTTGCCGAGCGCGAAATGCAGATGAAAGCGATCCTCCACTGACAGCGCCCCGTCATCCAGTTGCGCCTGCATCGCCGCCATCTCGCTGGCAGAGAATCGAAACGTCTTGAGATTTGCCAGGCTCCAGTACGCCTCGCCCAGATTCGGCGCGAGCTCGATGGCACGACGATAGTTGCCGATGCTCTCCTGCTGACGCCCGGCGGTCTTGAGAGTGTGCGCAAAGCTCATCCAGACCTTGGCGTGACGGGGATAGGCATCGACGACCTGCGAATAGAGCGCGATCGCGCCGTCGTAGTCACCGAGCGTGCTGAGGATGGCCGCCTTGAGGCTGCGATATCCCTGATTGCGCGGCTCCGCCTCCAGCACCTGATCGATGGCGACCAGCGCAGCGGCTGACTTGTTCTGACGATGCAGTACGACTGCGTAGTTGTGGCGAGCCGCCGCGAATCCCGGTGCCAGCTCCAGGCACCGCTCCAGCAGCGACTCCGCATCCGCATAACGCCCGAGCCGCGATGCGACTTCCGCCAGCATGCGGATCGCCGGCACATCCGTCGGCATCTGTTTCAGATATTCGCGCAGCAGCACCTCGGCCTCGGCGATGCGGTTTTCGCACAGCGCCGCGGCAGCTTCCAGCAGACGCGGGTTGCGCGTCGAATGACGGATGTGCTGCGCATACGCGGCATCGGCCCCGACCGCGTCATCCAGTGCACGCAGGTGATCGCCCAGTACGCGCCATGCATCCGGAAGATCCGGTTTGAGCTGCAGCGCGCGACGCAGCGAGGCCACCGCGGCATCGCCCTGGCCGGCGGCGGCGAGCGTGAGTCCGAGTTCGTAATGCGTGTGAGCGGAATTCGGCTGGCTGGCGGCGAGATCGCTGAGCACCGCAAGTGCCGCAGGGACATCGCCATGCAACCGATGACCGATTCCCAGCAGCAGGATTGCCTGCGGATGGCCGGGAACTGCCTTGAGGATTTCGCTGGCCTGTTCGATGGCCAGCGCGGGATCGCGATGAAGGAGATGCGCCGTATGCGTCAGCGCGGTTTCCAGACTGCCGGCGGACCCGGTCGCCGCGGTCACGCAGTCCTCCCGGCACGCATCATGATCTGCAGCGGGGTCTGCAGCGCCGCACAGCCGTCGTGCGCATGCCTCTTCCCTGCCGCGAAACCCGGGCCACCGGAAAGGAGCGACGCCGTGCGGCCAGTCGCTGGCTGTTTTGAATGACTCAGGACACTCCCCGTCTTTTTCCGCCGCACTCGCATCCTGAACGAAGCAGCGGTGTCTGGATGAATCCCCGTCGCTAGGCTAACCATCGGCATTGACCGAGGCAAGGCGCGCACGCCTGCGCCGCGAACGATTCCTTCCGGGAAATTTGTATGCATTGCGGGTTTGCGTTGCCACCCGGCAACATTCTGACTGCATGAGCCGATCTCGAAGACGGTATCCCGGACATCGACCTGTTGCGGGCAATGCGCACTGTTCGCTGTAACAACTTCTCCCTGTTCCGTGTCCTCTGACCCGGGCGGCCTTCCGCCGGCGTTTGCAGGCCATTGACCGAAGCATTCTGGGCATCAGTTGCCTGGATGCCTACCGTCAGTCGCCATCAGCGGTCGCTCGCGCATCGGAGGATATATGCGAACTCAACGGATCATGGGACTGGGGATCATTGGACTGATCGGGTGGCTGGCTGCTTTCGCGGTCACACTCTGGATGCCCGCGCCCGTGCTGGCCGATACCGCGACGGCGGAGATCGAGGCGGTCTGGAAGAAGCAGCAGATCCGCTTCGAGTATCGCGGCTACAGCACGTTCTATACCTGCGGCGGACTACGTCAGAAGCTGCGCTCCATCCTCCTCGGACTCGGCGCAAGGGACACGCTGAAACTGGACGGCTACGCCTGCGATGACACGTCCGGCAGTGCGCGCTTCGACATCCTCATTGAATCACCGATCGCAGCGACGCCGGAAAACGTCGCTGCGCTGACCGACTACACCGCCGAGCAACGACTCGTCGCGCGCGTGCACGGTGAGTTGCTTCCCGGCGCTGCCGATCTGCAGCGGTTCCCCGCGGCATGGGAAACCGTTTCGTTCGCCCGCGGCTCCATGCGGCTCGAGCCGGGAGATTGTGAACTCGTCGAACAGCTGCTGCGCTCCATCCTGCCGCGGCTGTCCGTGCAGATCGTCCGCAACAACCTGCGCTGCTCGCCGTTCGGCAACCTCAATCCGCCGCGGCTGACGGTGCAGGCACTGCTGGCGCAGCAGCCGGATCCGCTTACGAGCGTGGTTGCACCTTGATCCATTCGCGCACGCGCTGTTCGAGCACGTCCATGGGCAGCGGGCCGCCGAGCAGCAGCAGGTCGTGGAACTGGCGCACGTTGAACTTCTCGCCCAGCGCCGCTTCCGCTTCCTTGCGCAGGGCGCGGAATTTCAGCTCGCCGATCTTGTAGCCGAGCGCCTGGCCGGGCCAGGAAATGTAGCGTTCGAGCTCGGTCTGGATGTTGTGGGTCGAGAGCGCCGAGTTCTCGGTGAAGCAGCGGCGCGCCTTTTCGATATCCCAGCCGAGCCAGTGGATGCCGGTGTCGGCAACGAGCCGGCAGGCGCGCCACATCTCGTAGGAATAGCGGCCGAACATTTCATAGGGATCGCGATAGATCCCCATTTCCTCGCCGAGAAATTCCGAGTACAGACCCCAGCCCTCGACGAAGGCCGTCGGGCTGAGATTGCGCCGGAAATACGGCAGTCCATCCAGCTCCTGCGACAGCGCGATCTGCAGGTGGTGGCCGGGCACCGCTTCGTGCACCGTCAGCGCCGGCAGCTCGTACAACGCCCGCTGATCGAGCCTGGATGTATTCACCATGTAACTGCCCGGCTGGCCCAGCTTCATGCTGCCGCCCCAGTAACGACCGGTCGTGTAACCCTCCGCCATCTCCACCGGTACCGGGCGAACGTCATACGTAAGCTGCGGCAACCTCCCGAACAGTGACGGCAATCCGCCGTCGGCGCGCTTGGCGATTTCGCTGGCCTTCTCCAGCAGTTCCTGAGGCGTCTTCGCATAGAACTTCGGATCAGTACGCAACAGGTGCAGGAACTCGGCGAAGCTGCCCGTAAAGCCGGTCGCTGCGATGGTCTTCTCCATCAAGGCGCGGATGCGCGCGACTTCCGACTGCCCGAGCTGGTGAATCTCGTCGGGCGTCATGTTCGTCGTGGTTTCGCGGCGGACGAGAAAGCGATAGGTCGCCTCGCCATTGGGCGTCGAGCGCCAGCCGATGTCCTTGCGGGCTGCCGGCACGTAGTCGCGGGTGAGAAACCCGACGAATGCCTGCTGCTCCGGAGCGATCCGGTCACGCACGATCTGCAGCGCGCGTGCGCGATAGTCTTCCTGCGCCGCCTGCGGAATGCCTGCCGGCATTTTGGCGAACGGCAGCAGCCAGACGCTCTCCTCCGCCTTCGCGGCCGCCTGCTGGCGCGCCACATCGAGCACACGGTCGACGACGATGCGCGGCTGGGTCAGCTTCGTATCGATGCCGCGGCGCAGGTTGGCGATGTTCTGTCGATAGAAGTCCGGCATCGCCTGCAGGCGCGACATCCAGGCATCCGCATCGGCGCGCGAGGCAATGGCCGTTGTGCGGGCGAGATAGTCGCCCAGCGTGTGGAAGCCGCTGTCGTTCTCGAAGGCGATGCGCGAAAAATCGAAGTCGTACTCTTCGATCAGCATCGCGACCGAACGCTGCAACAGCGCGTGATCGAGCCGCGACTCGATCGAGAGCTGCTGCGCATCGATCGCGTCGATCCGCTTGCCCAGCGCAGCAAAGTCATCGCGCAGTTTTCGTTCGCTTTCCGGCCGGACATCCGGCAGACGAGCCAGTGCGTCGAGATCCCCTTCCTGTCCGGCCGTCAACGGATCGCGGATCCGGTCGAGGCGTTCGTAGTCGACGATGATCTGGCCGAGCGCAGTTTCAGCAGCATTGTTCTGTGTCTGTGCGTGCAGCAGCGCAGGCAGACAGAGGACGAAACACAGACACAGCAGACGGGACATTTTTTTCTCCGACACTCATGACGTGTCGGGGAGCATATGTCATCCATCTCGTATCGCCCGCATGTATACACACGAGAAAGGCAGTTCACACGGAGGTCACGGAGCACACGGAGGGCGGAGAAAGACAAACGGAATCTTCTCGTCTCCGTGCTCTCCGTGAACTCCGTGTGAAACCTCCTGGTTCTATGTCTTCAGCCGCTCGCGGCCGGCAACTTGCGCACCATTCCGCGATACACCGACTGCGCCTTGCGCAGGGCTTCGCCCGGGGTGCTCGCGGCACCGCTCGAACTCGCACGCCACAGCGAACGCTGCGTCGCGGGGTCGAGGAGGTACAGGATCAGGTCGCCTTCGCGACCGATGCCCGGCGGCCGCTCGTCGGCGGCTTCATTGGGTGTATCGCGACTGCTGGCATCGAACACCGAGGTGTCCACGGGATTGATGTGCTTGCTGAGATCCTGTTCGACTGCGGCAGACATCGTCGTGCGCGAGGCAGCGCCCAGCACGATCCACACATCGGCGGGTTCGTTGCCCGTGACTTCACGATAGCCTCGCCCCTGCAGTGCGCCGACCGCTGCCGAACGCAGTTCGCGCGTGATGCGGTCGCGCTGGTCGTCGGCAATCTGTTCGGGAAAGGCCAGCCGTTCCTCCTGTACCTTGAACGTGCGGAAGGCCGGGATCGAAGTCAGATCGCCCGCCGTTTCGATCGGATCGGTGGCGCAGCCGGCGAGCAGGGAAAAAGCGAAGACGAGGCAGCAGATGTTCTTGGTCACTTGATGTTTACGTCCAGTTCGTAATCGACCCGCCCGACTTTCTGCGCCTGCGATCGCAGCAGCCCCAGGCGCACGGTATAGGTTCCACTGCCGGGTACCACACCCTCCCAGCGGGTGGTCCCATCGATGAAGTTCGTATAGATCTTCGGCGTGTTCTTGACGGTACTCGCGAACACCGGGGCCAGCAAATCGATGCCGATCCACGGCGACAGGTCCGACGACACCGCCAGGACGACTTTCTGCCCTTTGCGGGCATCGAATGTGTACTCGTGCTTGTCCTTACCGACGAGCCTGCCCTGCACCCGCGCCGAGCTGGCATCATCGAAGGCCAGCTGCGTGGCCGGGTTCGAATCCACTTTTGAATCCACACGGGCGCTGACCGCCTCGTCCGCCCGGACCGGCAACGATCCCATCGCCAGCACCAGAAACGCCGCGATCACACATCGAATCGTTACGCGCCACATGACACACCTCCGTGGCCATGGAACAGTCCACGCAGGACTTCGGTTCCGGCGGCCCGGGCTTTAGTAGCGCGCTATCGGCAGCAAGGTTCAATCAGTAGTTTTGGAATGCCGCAGAACCAGCGGATCAGGGCCAGCGGATCAGACCCAGCGGATCAGGCCTTCGGTCGGCGACGGCACCCGCGGCCCCGCCACAGCGGTCGTGCCGAGATAGAGCAGCGCAACGATGTGGTCTTCGGCAGCCAGTCCGAGCACCTGTTTGACGCCGGCATCGTAGGCGGCGGCGCCCGTCTTCCACATTGCGCCGTAGCCCAGTGCCTGCGCCGCCAGCATCATGTTCTGCACTGCCGCACCGACGGCCAGCACCTGTTCGACTTCGGGAATCTTGCCGGGCGTGATATGCGCAGCCACCACGACGATGGTCGGCGCGCGCATCGGCTTGCGACGCTCGCCATCGAGATCCTCGGCCGTGGCCTGGGGATTCTTCCGGCGCAGCATTTCAGCCATCGCATCCGCCAGCGTGCGGCGCGCCTCCCCCTGCAGCACCACGAATCGCCAGGGTCGCAGCCGACCATGATCCGGCGCGCGCGCGCCGGCGCCGATGATGCGTTCGATGTGTTCGCGCGTCGGCGCGGGCTCGGTCAGTTTGACCGCGGAGGTGCGCGATTCGATGCCGGTGAGAAGATCCATGGGTGTGTCTGTGACTGTGATCGTAAGAAAGAAATGGCCGCAAAAAGGCGCAAAGTTCGCAAAGCTCAGAGCAAGTTTTTCACTTTGTGTCTTTTGCGCCTTTTTGCGGCCATTCTTTTCAACCCGAATTTCCCAGCCTGCGTACCTGCATGGCGAGGTGCAGCCGATCGCCGCGCTTGGTGCACATGGCAATGTCGATGCCATTGTCGACAGCCCAGCTGCGCGCCAGTGCCTGCGACGGCAAGTACACCGGCAGCTTGAACTGCGTGTCGATCTGGATGCCCTCGACCGGCAGCTGCGCCGCCGCAGCGCCGAGGCAGCGACCCAGCGACCACATGCCGTGGGCGACGGCCTGTTTGAAGCCGTACATCGCGGCGGTGCGCGCGGTGAGATGAATCGGATTGAAATCGCCCGAGACCCGCGCATAGCGCCAGCCGGTGTTCTCCGCGATATCGAGCGTATCGGTCTGCGTGCCCTGCTCCGGATGACTCGAGCGTTCGATCGAAGGTCGCTTGCCGCCGCCGCCCTCCACCTTCGTGGGATGCGTGCCGCGCGCGAACATGGTGCTGACTTCTTCCCAGACGACTTCGCCGTCGCGTTCGAAACGGGTGGTGAAATCGTATTCCTGGCCGGCATCGGTGAGACGCAGCGTGTCGAAGTGCACGGTGAGTCGCAGCGGCGCGCGCGTATCGATGGCCTTGAACACGCGGATGGTGTTGCGCAGGTGAATGAGCCCGAGCACCTTCACCGGGAAGCCGCGCGCGATGAACAGCTGCATGTGCATCGGCATCGCGACTGCATGCAGATAGGCCGGCGGCAGGTGCGTCGCGGCCGGTACGCCGCACACTTCGCGGTACTGTCGCACATGACTTTCGGACAGCCGCACGCGGCGCGCTTCGAGTTCGATCGGCGTGACGATCGTGCCCGCAGGCGCCACGAAGGGCTTCTTGCTGAGGAAGACACGGACGAAGGCCGGCACCATCCAAGGCTGTCCGGCGAAGGAGATCTTTTCAGTGGCTGGCATCAGGGACTGTCGACGGACTCTGGGTCGGACGCTCAGGGAACGGTGCGATCGATGACGATCTGCAATGTGCCTGTGTCCTTGCCGAATTCATAGTCGGCTTCCCCGTAAAAGTCGCCGCTGCGCTGCTGGGGCGCACCGGACAGGGACAGGCGTGCGACGACCTGAACGCGCGATGCCGCCGCCAGGGTCCGCGTCGGCATCATGGCATCGGCTTCGCTCAGTTCGAGCGTCAGCGGCGCCTCGGTCGAACTGCGTCGCTGCACGGCCAGGGGTGGACCCGGCGCTGCAGGATCGCGCGCCAGGATGAACAGCGGCGTTGCACCCTTGAGCTGCGCCTGGATCGCGGGCGCAATCGATACGGCAACCTGGATCGTCCGCGTCTGCGACACCGCCGCAGTCGCAGGCTGGGCGGCGTCACCCTCGCCCGCCTCGCCGAGTTGCTCATTCAGATCCTGGATCTGTCGTTCGAGAATGGAACGCAGTTGCGCCGGCGGCTCCTGCGCGAGCAGCGCCTGCAATCGGTCGCGTCCCAGTTTCAGGTCGCCTCGCTGCAGCGCCGCGATGCTGCCGTACCAGAGCGCCTTCGGATGATTGGGCGCGCGACGCAATGCTTCGTTGAACAGTTCGCCCGCACGTCCGCCGAGCGATGCGGGATCCAGCAACGTCAATGCCTCGCCCAGACCGACGACCGCATCGAGGTTCTCGCCCTTGCTGAGGTCGTAAGCCTTCTGATACGCCTCCACGGCACGGGGAAATTTTTCCAGCGCCGCATACGAACGCCCGAGCAGCAGCCATCCCTGCACATCCTGCGGATTCGCCGCAAGCTTCGCTTCGAGCTGCGACAACATCCTGTCGACTTCTGCTCCCTGGGTGGTGGCCGTTTCCTCGGCGTTCCAGTCCCAGTCGCTCAGATACGCATACAGGCCTGCGGCCAGTGCGGTCACTGCAAACACGACCACGACACTGGAGATGCGGCGTTCGCCGCGGGTGGCAGCCACATCCACTGCGGGATGCGGGCGCCACAGCGGCAAGGTGGTCCATACCAGCGTGACGAGCAGCATCGCCGCACAGACGATCGCGAACGCCGTCATGCGTCACCCATGCCGGTGCGGGCACGATCGTCGGCCGGCAGATCGTCGTCGGGCAGCTTCGCCTTGCGTGCGATGACGACGAGCGCCGCAATGGCGCCGATCAGCACCAGCAGCACCGGCGCCGCCCACAGCAGCCAGGTATGGGATTTCACCGGCGGCCGATAGCGCACATAGTCGCCGTAGCGGTCCGTCATGTAGGTCATGATTTCTGCGTCGCTCTTGCCGGCAGCAATCAGCTCGCGCAGTTGCCGGCGCAGGTCTTCGGCCAGCGAGGCGTTCGAATCGGCGATGGTTTCGCTGCGGCACTGCAGGCAGCGCAGTTCGCGCGCGAGATGTTCGTAGCGGGTCTGCTGCACAGGGTCGGTGAAGGCCGGCGCGGTGTCGATCGCCTGCGTCAGCGGCGCGATCAGCAGGAGCAGCATGGCAACGACACAGGCTTTCATTCGCGCACCGGATTCTTGAGCAGCGGCAGGAACTCGCGTTCCCAGATCTGAAGCGTCATGGGGGCGACGTGCTTGTGGATCACTTTGCCCGAGGCATCGACCAGGAACGTCTCCGGCGCGCCATAGACACCCCAGTCGATCGCCACCCGGCCTTCCTCGTCGAACGCCGTTGCGACATAGGGATTGCCGAGCTGCTGCAGCCACTGCTGCGCCAGCGGCATCTCGTCCTTCCAGTTGAGACCGACGATGGGCACTTCGCCACGGCTGGCAATCTCGAGCAGCGCCTCGTGTTCCTCGCGACAGCCGATACACCAGGTGGCCCAGACATTCAGGACGTAGGGCCGGCCGGCGAAGTCGCTCGACGACACGATCGGCGCGCTGCCGCCCACGCTGGGCAGGGAGAACTGCGGTGCCGGCTTGCCGATCAGCGGCGACGGCAGCGTCTCCTTGTCGCGGCCAAGACCGACGAAGAAGAACACGACGAGCGCGGTCAGCAGACCGACCGGAATCAGGTATCGCCACATGTCGTTACGCTGCCTTTACGCCGCTGGCTGTCGACACGGTGGCATCGGCAGTCACCCGCACACGGTAGCGGCGATCCATCGCGGCAATGAGTCCGCCGAACGCCATCGTGAAGGCACCGAACCAGATGAACTGCACCATCGGCTTGTATTGCAGACGCAGGCTCCATGCGCCATCGCCGAGCGGCGCGCCCATCGAGACCAAGAGGTGTCGGGTCCAGCGCGAATCGATGCCGGCTTCCGTCATCGGATTCTTCTGTACGCGATACGTGCGCTTCTGCGGATGCACGACCGCGATTTCCCGGCCATCGCGCGTGATGCGTATTTCGGCCTCGACCGCATCGTAGTTCGGACCGGCAACCTCGCCGAGTTTGGTCATCGTGAACTGGAAGCCGGAGAGTTCGGCGCTCTGGCCGGGACGCAGACTGAGATCGGTCTCGCTCCGATACGATTCCGTCGTGGTCACGCCGAGCACGAACAGTGCGACCCCCAGATGCGCCACGCTCATGCCGACGACGCCGGCAGACAGCGATTGCTTCCTGATCAAGCGCGAGACGGGATCCAGCAGCGCTGCAAGCCCGATCCACACGGCCAGCGCAAATCCGACCGTCGTCATCACCGAATGCCAGCCATAAACGGCGAGCGACAGCACGATGGCCGCGACGACCGCCACGACGAGCAGGATGAGAAGCGTGCCTTTGACACGGTCATAGTTCGCACGCTTCCAGCCGGCGTGCATTCCGGCCACCAGCAGCAACAGCATGGGCAGCATCGGGATCAGGAAGGCGATGTTGAAATACGGCGGCCCGACCGAGATCTTTCCCAGATCCAGTGCGTCGAGGAACATCGGATAGAGCGTGCCCAGCAGGATCAGCAGCGTCGCGCCGACCAGCAGCACATTGTTCATGAGCAGGAAACTCTCGCGCGACACCGGCGCGAATCCCGTCTCGCTCCGGAACAGCGGCGCCCGCCAGGCATACAGCGCCAGCGCGGAACCCGAGCACACGGCGAGGAAGGTCAGGATGAACAGGCCGCGCGTCGGATCGCTGGCGAAGGCATGCACCGATTCCACCACCCCCGAGCGGACCAGGAACGTGCCGAGCACCGACAGCGAGAAAGCCATGATCGCGAGCAGCAATGTCCAGCTCTTGAAGAGCCCGCGCTTTTCGGTGACGGCCAGCGAATGGATGAGCGCCGTCGCGATCAGCCAGGGCATGAACGACGCATTCTCCACCGCGTCCCAGAACCACCAGCCGCCCCAGCCGAGTTCGTAGTACGCCCACCAGCTGCCGAGCGTGATGCCGCAGGTCAGGAACACCCATGCGACATTCGTCCACGGCCGCACCCAGCGTGCCCACACCGAATCGAGCTTGCCTTCGAGCATCGCCGCGATCGCAAAGGCGAACGGCACCGACAGACCGATATAGCCCGTGTACTGCATCGGCGGATGAATGATGAGTCCCGGGTCCTGCAGCAGCGGATTCAGATCGCGACCGTCGAGTGCCGCCGGCCACAGGCGCTCGAACGGACTGGACGTCGTCAGGATGAAAAGCGCGAAGCCGGCGCTGATCAGGCCCAGCACACCAAGCACGCGGCTGGTGACCACGTCGGGAATCGAGCGACTGAACGCCGCCACCGCGAGCGTCCACGTGGCCTGCACCAGCAACCACAGCAGCAACGATCCCTCGTGCGCGCCCCAGGTCGCCGCCAGCCGATAGATCGTCGGCAGTTCGGAATTCGAATTCTGCGCGACATACAGCACGGAGAAGTCGTTCAGATAGAACGCGCGCATCAGGCAGACGAAGGCGATGGCCGTCAGCACGAAGTGGCCGACGACGGCGTTCCTGGTCAGCGCCATCCAGTGCGGCTTGCGCCACACCGCGCCGGCGAGGCCGAAGAACGCCTGCGGCAGCGTCAGACAGAACGCAAGGATCAGCGCGAAGTGGCCCAACTCGGCAGTCATGATGAATTGCTCAGGTTGCGGGTGGGGATTTCCGGACCGCGTCCTGGTGCTGTTTTTTCAGGGTGTCGGCAACGTCCGGAGGCATGTAGTTCTCGTCGTGCTTCGCCAGGACTTCCTCGGCGACGAAGCTGCCGTCGGATCCGAGCTTGCCGCGCGCCACGATGCCCTGGCCTTCGCGGAACAGGTCGGGCAGCACGCCGCTGTAGCGGACCATGACGTTGTGGGAGTAATCCGTGAGCACGAACGTCGCTTCCATGCTGCCGGTCGGCCGGTGAAAGCTGCCCTCGGTGACCATGCCGCCGACGCGGAAGGCGCGATCGGCCGGCGCCTTGCCGGCGGTCACGTCAGAAGGGGAATAGAAATAAAGAAGGTTGTCCTGGAACGCGCTGAGCGCAAAGGCCGCGGCCGTACCCACGCCAACGACCATGAGACCCACCAGCAGCATGCGACGTTGACGTGCCGTCATGCCTTGCTCCCCGAGACTTGGGCGCGGCGGCCTGCCAGCAATTGCGCGGCCTTGAGCCGGCGCTGGCTGATCCATTCCATGCCGATCAGGACGACGGCGGTCA
Organism: uncultured Steroidobacter sp.; assembly: GCA_964457865.1. Taxonomy (GTDB): domain Bacteria; phylum Pseudomonadota; class Gammaproteobacteria; order Steroidobacterales; family Steroidobacteraceae; genus Steroidobacter. The sequence continues at coordinate 18,402 of CAYWHG010000023.1, read as the reverse complement.
GCAGGTAGCACGGCCAGACGTAGACCGCGTAACCACCCATGTAAAGAAAGTCGCCTAAGTTCATGATTTAACAGCACTCTCAGCAAGCCAGGCGGTGTTCCTTTCCCGCTGCAGGATCTCCGTGCGCACCCGCGTGCACAGCACTGCGCCGAAGTAGAGCACAAACGCCAGGATCAGCAGGAGCAGCGGCCACACCATCGATCCGGCGATGGCCGGCTTGTCGAGCTGGGTGATGGAGATGCTGGGCCCCTGGTGCAGGCTGTTCCACCAGACAACGGAGTATTTGACGATGGGCACATTCACCACGCCGACGATGGCGAGGATGGCGCTGGCCCGGTCGGCGCGCTGCACGTCGTCGAACGAACCGCGCAGCGCCATGTAACCGAGATACAGGAACAGCAGGATCAGCTCCGAAGTCAGGCGCGGATCCCATTCCCACCAGGTGCCCCACATGGGCTTGCCCCACACCGAGCCCGTCACCAGTGCCAGCACGGTAAACCAGGCACCGATGGGCGCGCAGGCTGCAGCGACAGCGTGCGCCAGCTTCATGCGCCAGATGACGCCGATGGCGGCAGCGATCGCCATCATCACGTACACCATCAGCGACAGCGACGCTGCGGGCACGTGGACATACATGATGCGGAACGCGTCCTTCTGCTGGTAATCGGGTGGCGCCAGCACCAGTCCGCCATAGACGCCGATCATCAGCAGCACGACGGCAGGCCAGAACAGCCACGGACGCAGCAGGCCGAGCAGACGGTAGGCATGCGGCGGCGAGGCGAGCTGAAAGAACCACAGCCAGCGCGAAGCCGGCTTCGCGCCCTCCTCCCCCGTCGTGCGTGTTTGTGTATTCATGACTCCACACTGATTCGCATGGCCGCTGCCATCGCCGCCGGACCGAGACTCACGAACAGGATCAGCGCGGCGGCCAGCAAGTTTAGCGGACCGGCCGCGGACTCGCCGTGCATCGCCAGATCGACCGCCCGCGCACCGAAAATCAGGATCGGCACTTCCAGCGGCAACACCAGCAATGCCAGCAGCACGCTGCCGCGGCGCACTCCCACCGTGAGTGCCGCGCCGATGGCCCCGAGAATGCTCAGCGCGCCGGTACCGAGTGCCAGCGACGCAATCAGCACTGGCCAGGCGTGCTCCGGCAAGCCCAGCGCATAACCCACCAGCGGCGCCATCACCACTATGGGCAATCCCGCCAGTACCCAGTGCGTCAGGGTCTTCGCCAGCAACATCAGCGACAACGGTTGTCCAGACAGCGTCCACTGCTCCATGGTTCCGTCTTCGACGTCCGGCCGGAACAGCGATTCGAGCGCCAGCAGCGATGCCAGCATGGCGGCAACCCACACCACGCCCGGCGCAATCCGTCGCAGCTCATCGAGCGACGGGCTCACCGCGAGCGGGAACAGCGTCGTCACGATCATGAAGAACACCAGCGGCTGGATCACCTGATCCCAGTGGCGCACCGCGAGCCGCAGGTCACGCCGCACGATCAAGCCCATGAGTTGCAGCGCGCCCGTCGGCATCAGTGCAGTTCCACGGTGCCCGCCCCGGGGCGCCCCTGCAGCAGCAACTGATGTGCCGCCGTGAGAATCATGCCTCCGGCTGCCAGGTGTTCGTCCATCACCTGCGCGAACAGCGCGATGCCGGCCGCATCCAGATTGGTGATCGGCTCATCGAGTATCCACAGGGTCGCGGCACTCAGCACGATTCGCGCGATGGCGACACGCCGCTTCTGCCCCGCGGACAACGCGCGGACCGGAAGCTGCGCACAGTGCGGTATCTGCAATCGCTCCAGCGCTGCCTGCGCCTGCTGCGCGGAGATGGAGTGACGGATGCCAACGCCGAACTGCAGATTCTCCAGCGCCGTGAGATCCGCCTTGAGCGCGTTCACGTGCGCGAGATAGGCGAGCTGCTGGTGATAGCGATCGCGCTCTGTCTGCACGCTGTGACCGCACCAGTGAATGTCCCCGGACTCGAATGGCAGCAGCCCGGCCGCGCAGCGCAGCAGACTGGTCTTGCCGACGCCATTCGGACCGGTCACCTGCAGCAGTTCACCGTTCTTCAACGCCAGAGAGACGCCACGAAGCAGATGACGCTCGCCGCGCCACAGGTGCAGTCCGTGGATTTCGAACCGTGCTCCATTGGAATCGGCGGGACTAGGCATGCCGGCGTATGTTGAACCTGTCGTTGGAATCGTCGGCGGCGTGAGCGCGGCGCAGTCTAGCAGATGAGCCTTGATGACCTACCCATGCGGGGCCGCAGTCCGGCGGGTAGAATCCGCGCCGGCAAGACGTCGAGAACCGACCTGGCGGTGTGGCGGAATTGGTAGACGCAGCAGACTTAAAATTTGCCGACGCAAGTCGTACCGGTTCGATTCCGGTCACCGCCACCAATCGTTCTTGGACCCCACCATTGAAAATGGTCGGGTCCAAGAACGATTAGACACGTGCCTTGTACGCGAAACACGCGTACGCAAGCCACAGACTGCACAGTTGGGAGGGCCTGCGAAGAGCCCAAATTTCTGGAGGCGCCGGCCGGAATTGAACCGGCGTACGCGGTTTTGCAGACCGCTGCGTAACCACTCCGCCACGGCGCCATGCCGTTGAGGGACCCCAGAAGCGCGAAACCCCGGGCGCGACCCGGGGTTCGGCTGAAAATCTGGAGCGGGAAAAGAGGCTCGAACTCCCGACCTCAACCTTGGCAAGGTTGCGCTCTACCAACTGAGCTATTCCCGCGGGTCGCTTGAAGCGGCGGCTATTCTATGGCGGGACGGCGCACTGTCAAGGTAAAGATCAACCCGTTCGCCTCCATCAAGACCGGTAACTCAATGCGCCTGCGACTCACTCAACGCCGGCCATGCCGCTCGCAGATAGACCACCATCGACCACAGCGTCAGCACCGCCGCGGCGACGAGACAGTAGATACCCAGTTCGAAGGCCGGGATGAACCAGACATCACCGCGGAACAGCATCATCGACAGTCCGGTCATCTGGAAGATGGTCTTGACCTTGCCCAGCGAGGACACCGCGACCTTGCCGCGCGCACCCAGCTCCGCCATCCATTCGCGCAGCGCCGAAATGGTGATTTCCCTGCCGACAATGACAGCCGCTGTCAATGTAATCAGCACGTGCGGATCGAAGCGGATCAGCTCCAGCATGGGCGGGTCGTAGCTCACCAGCAGGACGAGCGCGACCACCACCATGAGTTTGTCGGCGACCGGATCGAGGAATGCGCCCAGCGCCGACGTCTGACCGAGGCGGCGCGCCAGGTAGCCGTCGAGCGAATCGGTGATGGCGGCGAGGATGAACACGCTGCCGGTCGCAGGACCCGCCCAGGCGTAGGGCAGGTAGAAGAGGACGACGACCAGCGGGATCATGATGATCCGCGCGAAGGTCAGCACATTGGCGATGGGGAAATTCACCGGACCATCGTCCAGGCGCCGTCAGCCGGCCACATGCAGTGTCTCGTAGATCGACTCCGCCAGCTTGCGACTGATCCCGTGCACCTTCTGCAGGTCTTCCACGCCTGCACGCGAAATGCCCTGTAGTCCGCCGAACTGCCGCAACAGTTCCCGGCGCTTGCGCGGGCCGAGACCCGGAACGGTTTCAAGAATGGACTCCCTGCGTGCTTTGGCGCGTCGATGGCGATGACCGGCAATGGCAAAGCGATGCGCCTCGTCGCGGATTCTCTGAATGAGATGAAGGGCGGAAGAATCTGGCCGCAGTATAGTGGGCAGCTCCTGATGGGCCAAGAAAAGGCGTTCCTGACCGGGACGACGGTCGGCTCCCTTTGCCACACCCACCACTGCGATCCCCGAAATTTCCAGTTCATCGAGCACTTCGATGGCCTGCGCCAGCTGCCCCGGACCGCCGTCGATGAGCAGCAGATCGGGCATCGGCACTTCACCTTTCTTGATCCGCGCATAGCGACGGCTGATCGCCTGCCGCATGGCGCCATAGTCATCGCCCGGCTCGATACCTTCGATATTGAAGCGGCGATAGTCGGTCTTGAGCGGCCCCGACGGACCGAAAACGACACACGACGCCACGGTCCGCTCGCCCATCGTATGACTGATGTCGAAACACTCGATGCGGGCCGGGGCGGTCGGCAGATTCAGCGCGGTCGCAATTCCCTGCAACTGTTCGGTGGTGGTCGCCTCCGTGGCCTGACGCATCTTGAGGCCGACGTCCGCATTGGTGCGTGCCATGTCGAGCCAGCGCGCGCGGATGCCCCGAACACTGCTGCGGATCTGCACGCCACGACCCAGCTTTTCGGACAGCGTCGCCTCCAGCACGTCGGCATCTTCGATCGGCTCGCTGATGAGGATTTCGTCCGGTGCCTCCCGGGCCAGGTAGTACTGCACGAGAAATCCCGATAGCAGTTCGCCCGCCTCGGCGAGACCGGCGCGCGGAAAGAAATTGTTGCTGCCGAGATTGCGCCCGCCGCGCACGAACACGATCGAGACGCAGTGTTCGCCGGCGCTCGACACCAGCGCGACGGCGTCGATGTCGTGCTCGGTGTTGCGCGTCACGGCCTGGGCCGAATGAATGGCCTTGATGCCATGAATCTGGTCGCGCAGTCGCGCCGCACGCTCGAACTCCAGCTGCTGCGACGCCTGCTCCATGCGTTGCGCCAGATCCTCCAGCAGTTCGGCGCCGCGCCCTTCCAGCACCTTCATCGCGTCGCTCACGTCCTGCGCGTAGTCGTCCTTCGAAATCAGCTCAACGCACGGCCCCGAGCAACGCTTGATCTGGTACTGCAGGCATGGACGCGAGCGATTCGAAAAGAACGAGTCGCTGCACGGCCGCAGCAGGAACAATTTCTGCAGCAGCAACAGCGTTTCGCGCGTCGCCCGCGCATTGGGATACGGCCCGAAGAACTTGCCCGGCATCTTGCTGCGACTGCCGCGATAGAAACTGATGCGCGGATAGTCGTGATCGGTCGAGATGTAGAGATAGGGAAAGCTCTTGTCGTCGCGCAGCGCCACGTTGTAACGCGGCTTGTGCTGCTTGATGAGGTTGTATTCGAGCAGCAGCGCCTCGGTTTCCGACCCCGTCACGGTGACTTCGACATTGGCGATCTGGCTGACCATCGTCATGGTCTTGGCCGTCTGCGCCTTGCCGACGAAATAAGTCGTCAGCCGATTCTTGAGATTGCGCGCCTTGCCGACGTACAGCACCTCGCCATCGACCGCGAGCATCCGGTACACGCCGGGCCGCTGGCTGACATTGGCGAGAAACAGCTTGGCATCGAAATCGGGCATGGAGGAATTCTAGCCCACCGCCCTCGCCGGCCCTGTCAGTGTTTGCGGGCGATCAGTTCGGCGGCACGCGCGAACACGGCCTCGAACATTTCCTCGGTCAGCCGGCGGGTCTGCGTGTTGTAGCGACTGCAGTGATAGGAATCGATCAGCGTCATGCCGCGCGGCAGTCCGTGCTCGGCCGCGTGCGCGAACTTGAAGGCCGTCGGCTTCAGCCCGAGCGCCTGCAACGCGGCGTTGTGGCCGATCGAACCGAGCGCGAGTAGTACCGTTCCATCCGCGACGCGGGTCAGTTCGGCCGTGATGAAAGGCATGCAGTTGCGGATCTCGATGGGCAGCGGTTTGTTCTCGGGCGGCACGCATTTCACCGAGTTGGTGATGCGACAGTTGATCAGTTGCAATCCGTCGTCCGCGGCAATCGACTCCGGCCGGCTCGCGAAGCCGAACTTGTGCAGCGTGCGATACAGCAGCAATCCCGCATGATCGCCCGTGAATGGACGGCCAGTCGCATTCGCACCATGAAAACCCGGCGCCAGTCCAACGAGGACGAGCTTCGCCTGCGGATCGCCGAACGGCGGCACCGGCAGACAGTAGTAGTTCGGATACTCCTCGCGACCCTGCTTCAGGAACGCAGCAAGCCGCGGACAGCGCGTGCAGTCGCGATCGAAGATGACTCCATCCGACGGCCAGTCCGGCTTCGGCCGCCCGACACGAACGTGAGCAGGATCGAGCGCGAGCGTGCGACGCGGCGTGGCCTTCTTCTTCATCGCGCCGAGTTTACAGGGCGCGAAGATCAAGAGGCCGCAAAGGACCGCATAAAAGAAGTAAAAGGATCGGAGAAGAATATCTCCCTTCTTTTATGCGGTCTTTTGCGGCTCTTTTGTTCGGTCTCAAAAACAAACGGCCCGGTGATCGCTCACCGGGCCGTCCATTTCGAACCGACAGTTCTCAGAACTGATTCATCGTATTGTGTTTGCCGCCCGCCTTGAGTGCCGCTTCACCGGCGAAGTATTCCTTGTGATCGTCGCCGATGTCCGAGCCGGACATGTTCTGATGCTTGACGCAGGCGATACCCTCGCGGATTTCCTTGCGCTGCACGCCCGCAACGTACGCCAGCATGCCCTCTTCGCCGAAGTAGCCCTTGGCCAGATTGTCGGTGGACAACGCAGCCGTGTGGTACGTCGGCAGCGTGATCAGGTGGTGGAAAATCCCGGCGTCGCGTGCCGCATCGCGCTGGAAGTTCTGAATGCGACGATCCGCTTCCTTCGACAGCTCGGTCGCGTCGTACTCCGCGCTCATCAGCTTGGCGCGATCGTAAGCCGACACATCCTTGCCGTCCTTGCTCCAGGCATCGAACACCTGCTGACGGAAATTCAGCGTCCAGTTGAACGACGGGCTGTTGTTATAGACCAGCTTGGCATTCGGCACGACCGCGCGAATGCGATCCACCATGCCCTTGATCTGGCCGATGTGCGGTTTCTCGGTTTCGATCCACAGCAGGTCGGCGCCGTTCTGCAAACTGGTGATGCAGTCGAGCACGCAACGATCTTCACCGGTGCCGGTGCGGAACTGGAAGAGGTTGCTCGGCAGGCGCTTCGGACGCAGCAGCTTGCCGCCGCGATTGATGATGACGTCGCCGTTCTTCATGGAAGCCGGCGTCACCTCTTCGCAGTCCAGGAAGCTGTTGTACTGATCGCCGAGATCGCCCGGTTCGCGGGTGTACGCGATCTGCTTGGTCAGGCCGGCACCCAGGGAATCGGTGCGGGCAACGATGATGCCGTCATCGACGCCCAGTTCCATGAACGCATAACGCACGGCGCGAATCTTGGCGAGAAAGTCTTCGTGCGGCACGGTGACCTTGCCGTCCTGATGACCGCACTGCTTTTCATCGGACACCTGGTTTTCGATCTGGATGCAGCAGGCACCCGCCTCGATCATCTGCTTGGCGAGCAGGTACGTCGCTTCGGCATTGCCGAAGCCGGCATCGATGTCGGCGACGATGGGCACGACGTGGGTCTGGAAATTGTCGATGCGACCCAGCAGGTCTTTTTCTTTCGCCGCATCTTTCGCACTACGTGCCGCATCGAGATCGCGGAACAGACCGCCGAGCTCGCGGGCATCGGCCTGACGCAGGAAGGTGTACAGCTCTGCGATCAGCGCCGACACCGAGGTCTTTTCATGCATGGACTGATCGGGCAGCGGACCGAAATCGGAGCGCAATGCAGCGACCATCCAGCCGGACAGATACAGGTAGCGACGCTGGGTCGAACCGTGATGCTTCTTGATGGAGATCAGCTTCTGCTGACCGATGAAGCCGTGCCAGCAGCCCAGCGACTGGGTGTATTGGCCGGGATCCTTGTCGTAAGCGGCCATGTCGTCGCGCATGATCTTCGCGGTGTAGCGCGCCACGTCCAGACCGGTCTTGAAGCGGTTTTGCAGCCGCATGCGCGCCACATATTCCGGGCTGATGGCGTTCCAGCTCGGGCCGTTCCTGGCGATCACCGCGCCGGCCTGATCGGCAGTGCTTGCATAGTTCGACACAGACGTACTCCTAATCGATGAATCACAATTTCTGGCGACAACCAATTCCGACGAGCGGATTCCAGTTCTGACAGGTACCGCGATGGAGCGCACCATAGCGGGTCGCTATCCCGACGTAAAATATATGTCGCGTGGCTAATCAAGACCTGATAAGTATGGCAGATGGAACTACGCCACCTCCGTTACTTCATTGCCGTCGCCGAAGAAGGCCACATCACACGCGCCTCCGAGCGATTGGGCATGCAGCAGCCGCCCCTCAGCCAGCAGATCCGCGCCCTGGAACGCGAGCTGGATGTGCAGCTTTTCCGGCGCAAACCACGGGGTGTCGAGCTGACGGACGCCGGCACGGCCTTTCTCGAACGGGCCCGCGCCATCCTCGACGAGGTCGATCGTGCTTTTTCGACTGCCCGACGTACGGCCCGCGGCGAGCAGGGGCGCGTGGTCGTGGGATTCACCGGATCGGCCCCCTTCCATCCATTCGTGCCACGCGTCATCCGGGCCTTCCGCGAGATGTATCCGCTGGTATCGCTCGTGCTGGAGGAAAGCGGCAGCAGCGAGCTGGTGCAGGGGATCCACAACGAGGACATCGATGCCGCCTTCATCCGCTCGCCGGTCGCGGATGTCGTCGGCCTGGTCGTGAAGCCGCTGCTCCAGGAGGACATGCTGGTGGCGTTGCCCGCCGGACATGCCCTGGCCCGCGACGATGCTGCCCTGCCCCTCTCCGCCCTCGCGAACGAGATCTTCATTCTCTACAAGCGCCCGGGTGGTCCCGGCCTGTACGACACGATCATCACTGCCTGCCGACGGGCCGGGTTCAGTCCGCGAGTCGGACAGGAAGCGCCCCGCATCATTTCGACACTCAATCTGGTGGCTGCAGGCCTGGGCGTCTCCGTCGTGCCGGCGTCACTGCGCCGGCTGCAGATGGATGGCGTCGTCTATCGCCGCCTCACTGCCAGCGTCGATCTGAAGGCGCCGCTGATTCTTGCGTGTCGTCCGGGCGAGAACTCGGCAGCCGTGCAGCGCTTCCTCGATCTCGTCGAGCGTCCGGCCGAATCCGTCGCCAGCGACACCTGAACCATGGCGAACGAGTCGTCGCTGATCCTGCTCAACAAGCCGTTCCGTGTGCTCACGCAGTTCACGAGCACGGATGGCAAGGCAACGCTCGCGGACTACGTGCACGCGCCGCACATGTATCCCGCGGGCCGGCTGGACTACGACAGCGAAGGACTCGTGCTGCTCACCGACATCGACGCGCTGCAGGCACGCCTTTCCGATCCGCGCTGGAAGGCACCGAAAACCTACTGCGTGCAAGTAGAAGGCACTGCGACGGCCACACAGCTGGAACCGCTGCGCCGTGGCATCGCACTGAATGACGGCCCGACCGGGCCCGCAGAAGCAGAGGTCATTGCGCCGCCGGACTGGCTCTGGCCGCGCGATCCACCGATCCGCGAACGCAAGGCGATTCCAACCAGCTGGATTTCACTGACACTGCGCGAAGGACGCAATCGTCAGGTCCGGCGCATGACCGCATCGATCGGACTACCCACCCTGCGGCTGATTCGCTGGTCCGTCGGACCGTGGACCCTGGAGGGACTCGCGCCGGGCAAGTCGCGGCGCGTCGATCTGGTGGAAGTTCAGGCGTTCATGCAAGAGAAGAGTTTCACACAGAGTTCACGGAGAGCACGGAGATAACAGATCCGGAAAAAGATCTTTCTTTCTCCGTGCTCTCCGTGAACTCCGTGTGAAACCTCTTACCTCTTCGCAGGCGGATGCAACCCCGCCATGCGCATCGCCAGTTCCAGCGCCTGTTCGTAATTGAGCCGCGGATCGACCTGCGACCTGTAGGCACGCGCCAGATCGGCATCGGTGAGACCGCGGGCGCCACCGGTGCACTCGGTGACGTCTTCGCCCGTCAGCTCGAAATGCACGCCGCCGAGCCACGAGCCCATTTCGCGATGGATACGGAACGAGGCTTCGAGTTCGGTCACGATGTTGTCGAAGCGGCGCGTCTTGAGGCCGGAACTCGACGTCTCGGTGTTGCCGTGCATCGGATCGCACATCCACAACACCGGGCTGCCCGTGGCGCGCACAGCCTGGATCAGCGGCGGCAGACGCTTGTCGATCTCCTTCGCACCCATGCGATGGATCAGCACGATGCGGCCCGGTTCGTTGTTCGGATTCAGGGTCGCGAGCAGTCCCTGCACCCATTCCGCACCCATCGACGGGCCGACCTTGATGCCCATTGGATTCGCGATGCCGCGGAACAGTTCGACGTGTGCGCCATCGAGCGCGGCCGTGCGCATACCGATCCAGGGCATGTGCGTCGACAGGTTGTACCAGCGCTGCTGACGTTCGATGAAACGCGTCTGCGCCTGCTCATAGTGCAGATGCAGTCCTTCGTGGCTCGCGTAGAACTCGACGCGGTTGGCTTCGTGAATCGGCCGACGGCTGGTGGCCTCGAAGAAATCCAGGGCGTCTGAAATGGAGTGCACGATCTTTTCGTACGCCGCCTTGAGCGGCGAATGGCGCACGAAATCCAGATCCCAGTATTCGGGGTGATGCAGGTCGGCGAAGCCGCCATCGATCAGTGCACGCACGAAGTTCAGCGTCAGGCCGGCGCGCTCATAGCCGCGCAGCAGCAGTTGCGGATCGGGTTCGCGTTCCTCCGCCGTGAAGCCGGGGCGGTTGACGATGGCGCCGCGGTAGCACGGCAACGTCACGCCGTCGCGCGTCTCGGTGTCCGCCGAACGCGGCTTCGCATACTGCCCGGCCATGCGACCAATACGGACGATGGGCTTCTTCATGCCGTGCAGGAGCACCAGGCTCATCTGCAGCAGGATCTTCAGTTTCTTGGCGACCCTGTCCGACTGGCAATCATCGAAACTTTCGGCGCAATCGCCTCCTTGCAGCACAAAGCGTTCGCCACGCTGCGCGGCGGCAATCTGCTCCTTCAGCGCCTCGATCTCCCAGGAAACGACGATGGGCGGCAGGCGCGACAGCTCGGCGACGGCCTCTTCGAGCGCGGCCTTGTTGCCGTAGGTAGGCTGCTGGGCGGCGACCTTGCCCTGCCAGCTTGCGGGATGCCACTGGACCAGTTGCGGACTGCGAGTCATGAATGAATCAGCCTTGCGGAGAGTCAGAGCCCGGGATGCTAGCACCCGACCCTGCACCGCAAAAGCCAACTTGCATACAAGTAACACCCTGAATTTACAGCGACCCGCAGCGCGCCTCTAATGGCGCCTTCTTACGGAGTCCCCTCATGCACAAAGTGCTCATTCTCGGTGCCGGCAAGATCGGCGCTCTCATTTCCGGCTTGCTGGCGGAATCGGGTTCTTACCAGGTTCATCTCGCCGACGTGAGCGGCGCTGCTGCGGGTTCCGTGGTGAAAGCACATGGCCTCGCCCATCTGCACGCCCACACGCTCGACGCAACAGATGCGCGGGCACTGGATGCGCACCTGAAGGAACATCCCGTCGATGCCGTTATCTCGAGCCTGCCCTTCTACTGCAACGTCGCGGTCGCCGAAGCGGCGCGCCGCGCGGGTATACATTATTTCGATCTGACGGAAGACGTCGAAGTCACGCGTGCCGTGCGGAAGATCGCCGATGGCGCGAGTCAGGCGTTCGTGCCCCAGAGCGGCCTTGCACCGGGTTTCATTTCCATCGCGGCGAATGCGCTCATCGGACATTTCGATGAACTGCGCACCGTGAAGCTGCGCGTCGGTGCGCTGCCGCAGCATCCGCACAACGTGCTGAAGTATTCGCTCACCTGGTCGACCGAAGGTCTCATCAACGAGTACGGCAATCCCTGCGAAGCGCTGGTCGACGGCCGGCGCATCGAAGTCGCACCGCTCGAAGGACTCGAGGAAATCGAACTCGACGGCACGCTCTATGAAGCCTTCAACACTTCCGGCGGACTCGGCTCGCTCGGCGAGACCTACGGCGAGCGCGTGAAGAACATGGACTACAAGACCATGCGCTATCCAGGTCACTGCGAGCAGATGCGTCTGCTCATGAACGACCTGAAACTCAATCACGATCGCGGCACGCTGAAACGCATTCTCGAAAACGCCGTGCCGCAGACGCTGCAGGATGTCGTCGTGGTCTATGTCGCGGTCACCGGCACGCAGGACGGCGACCTGCGCGAAGAGAGCTACGTGAACAAGGTGTATCCGCAGATGATCGCGGGCCGCCTGTGGTCGGCGATCCAGGTAACGACGGCCTCGGGTATCACGTCCGTCGTCGATCTCGTGCTGAACGGCAAGGGCAAGTACCGGGGCTTCGTGCGGCAGGAAGATTTCCGGCTGCTCGATGTCCTCGACAATCGCTTCGGCAAACACTATGCCGCCGGCACGGGCAAGGAAATTTCTTCCCAGATGGTCGTCAGCGGCCAGACCGGTCACCAGCGTTCGGGTCGGGGTTGATCATGCAGCACATTTTCAAAGCTCTGGAACTCGGCGAGCTCAATGCCGGTTCGTGGTCTGCCCCCAGTTCAGACAATCAGGGCGGGTGGTCGAAAGATGCTGCCGGCCCGGTGATCGATTCGGTGAATCCCGCCACCGGCGAACTGCTCGCCCGCGTGCAGACGGCAACGCCCGCCGATTACGAACGCACCATCCGCAGCGCGCGCGAAGTGTTCGATCACTGGAGAATGGTGCCGGCGCCGAAACGCGGCGAAGCCGTGCGACTCGTCGGCGACGAACTGCGCGCCCACAAGGACGCGCTGGGCAGTCTCGTGACGCTGGAGATGGGCAAGATCAAGCCCGAAGGCGACGGCGAAGTGCAGGAGATGATCGACATCGCCGACTTCGCCGTCGGCCAGTCGCGCATGCTCTATGGCTACACGATGCATTCCGAGCGGCCGCTGCATCGCATGTACGAACAGTGGCATCCGCTGGGTGTCGTCGGAATCATCAGCGCCTTCAATTTTCCGGTGGCCGTGTGGTCGTGGAATGCCTTCCTCGCGGCGATCTGCGGCGATGTCTGTATCTGGAAGCCGTCGCCGAAGACACCGCTGACGGCGATCGCCGTGCAGCGGCTCGTCAATCGCGTGCTGGAACGCCACGGCTATCCGGGCATCTTCCAGCTCTTCATCAGCGCCAGCAATGAACTGGCGGAGAAGCTGGTCGACGACCGGCGCGTCGATCTGGTGTCGTTCACCGGTTCCACGGCGGTGGGCCGTCGTGTCGGCGAACGCGTCGCCACGCGTCTAGGCAAGAGCCTGCTCGAACTCGGCGGCAACAACGCCATCATCGTCGATGAGTTCGCCAACCTGGATCTCGCCGTGCCCTCGATCGTGTTCGGCGCCGTCGGTACGGCTGGGCAGCGCTGCACCAGCACGCGCCGCGTATTCGTGCACAGTTCAAGATCGCAGGAACTCGAAGAACGCCTGCTGCGCGCCTATGCGCAGGTCTGCATCGGCAATCCGATGGAAAAAGGCACGCTGATGGGGCCGCTGATCGATACCTCCGCCGTCGAGCGCTACAAGGCCGCGATCGAATCGGCGAAACGCGCCGGCGGTACGGTGCTGTGCGGCGACAGGATTCTGCCCGGCGACGGTAATTTCGTGGCGCCAACCATCGTTCGCGCGAAGGCCGACTGGTCGATCGTCAGGACCGAAACCTTCGGCCCGATCCTGTACCTCATCGAATACCAGGATCTCGACGAGGCCATCGCCATGCACAACGCCGTCGACCACGGCCTGTCGTCCTCCATCTTCACCGACAACATGCGCCACGCCGAACGCTTTCTCTCGGCGATAGGCAGCGACTGCGGCATCGCCAACGTGAACATCGGCACTTCCGGCGCCGAAATCGGCGGCGCCTTCGGCGGCGAGAAGGACACGGGCGGCGGCCGCGAATCCGGCTCCGATTCCTGGAAGGCCTACATGCGCCGTCAGACCAATACGATCAACTGGAGCCGGGAGTTGCCGTTGGCGCAGGGGATCGACTTCAAGGTCGCTCCCTGAAGCAGAGGAGGTTCACACGGAGTTCACGGAGAACACGGAGAAGGAAAATTCATTTCTTCGAACCTCCGTGCTCTCCGTGAACTCCGTGTGAACCTTCTGGTTCTTCACACACGCCGCGCCTCTACCCGCGCAAGTTCGAGCTGATCGGCGAGACGCTTCTCGGAGACCGGCACCGCCGCGCGCAGATCCTGCGCGAACAGCGAGACGCGGAACTCCTCGACCATCCACTGCAGCTTGTCGAGTTCGACGCGGATTGCCTGACCCTGGCTCGCGCGATTGAGTTCGTTGAAACCTTTCAGGAACGGCGCGACTCGCTGCGCGAGTTCGGCGTCGCGTTTGAGATTGCCGGCGACCTTGTCGAGGCGACGTGCCAGAGCCTTCAGGTATCGCGGCAGATGCGGCCAGAGCAACGGCGGCACGTCGAGCGGAAAACCGGCGGGTACCAGCGTACCCAGTTGAGTCGTCGCGACATCGACAATCGCCTTGAACGCCGGCCCCTGCAGGCTGCCGAGCTTCTCGCGTACGCCGCGCAGCTCCTTCAGCGTCTCGATCATCTGCGTCGCCAACCGGTCGACCTGTGCTCCGAAATCCGCGCGGCGGCGATCGAGCAACGCCTGGAACGCCTCGGCCGAACGCGGCAATGGCGTGTCGGGCGAGAGGAAACATTCGATGAAGGCACGCTCGGCCAGCGCCTCCGGCAGCGGACGACCGCTGTTGAGCCCTTGCCCCAGCAGGACCAGTTCGCGCTGATCCGCGAACCGCTTGCGTGCGTACTTGAACTGCTCCGGCAGCGCCAGTACCGCTAGACGCAACACGCCCTGCCGCAGCATGACCTCCGCTTCCTGCGCACTCTTCGCTTCCGCGATCTCGACGCCGTCGCCGCGGTCGTGGAGCGTCGGGTACACAGTGAAACGCAGCCCGCCCCGCTCGACCGACTGTTCGAGCGGCAATGCTGCGAAATCCCAGCAGCGGTGTTTCGACGCTGCGGCCTGCTGTCGTGCCTGCGCCACGGGGTCCGCGCTGCGTGCTCTCAACGTCCGCTTCAGCTCAGCCAGATCGCGGCCTTCCGCGATGCGCTTGCCCTGCAGGTCGGCAATGCGAATGTTGATACGCACTGCATCCGGCAACGGCAACCGCGCAATCTCGTCGCCCGAAATCGATTCGCCCGTGGCGCGCGTGATCCATGCAGCCATCGCCGAATGGAAGTCGCGCTTGCGATCGATCTCGGCCACGGCGCGCACTGCATGCTCGGGAACAGGCACCAGCGATTTGCGGATCGGCTTGGGTAACGCTCGCAACACTGCCGTGACTTTCTCTTCCAGCCATCCCGGAATCAGCCAGGCGAGCTGCCCGGCGTCCAGCGTTCCCAGCAAGGGTTCCGGCACCGTCAGGGTGATGCCATCGTCGGTCGCGGTCGGCTCGAAGCGATACTCGAGCGGCAGTGCATTGCCCTCGATACGCAACTGTTCCGGGTAGTTGCGCTCGTCGATGTCATCGACGGCGCGACGCAACATATCCGCTCGATTCATCTTCAGAACGCCGGCATTCGCGGGTTCCTTCAGCCAGCGTTCCAGTGCGGCCGTCGAATGGATCTGCTCCGGGAGACGGGCGAGGTAGAACTCCACCAGCGCCTGTTCGTCGACGAGGATGTCGCGGCGCCGGATCTTCGCTTCCAGCCGCTCCACCTGCTCGCGCAGCGCGCGATTCTCCCGGATGAAGTTCGCATGCAGCCTGGCGCGGCCCTCGACCAATGCCTCGCGCACAAAGATCTCGCGGGCTTCACGCGGCGCCACGTTGCCGTAGTTCACGCGGCGACGGGCAGAAAGCGTCAGTCCATAGAGCGACGTCGATTCGAAGGCGGCGACGAAGCCGCGCTCTTCCACCCAGTGCGGCTCGCTGTAACTACGCTTCACCAGATGCTCGCCGGCTGCTTCGATCCACTGCGGTTCGACGGCGGCCACCATGCGCGCATACAGGCGCGTGGTTTCCATAAGACTCGCGGCGACGATCCACTTCGGCGGCTTCGACGCCAGCGGCGTGCCGGGCGCGATCACGAAACGCGTGCCGCGCGCACCCTCATATTCGCGCCTCTCGTCCAGTACGCCGATGCCACCGAGGAAGCCGGTGAGGATGGCCTGATGCAGATCGTCATACTCGGCTGGCGTCTGGTTGAGCGGCAACTTCAGATCGGCAACGACATCGCCCAGCTGGCGATGCAACTCCTGCCATTCACGCATGCGCATGAACGAGATGAAGTTCTCGCGACACCATTTACGCAACTGGTTGCCCGACAGCGCCGCACTCTGCTCCTGGAACAGCTTCCACAGATTGAGAACGGTGACGAAATCCGAGCGCGGATCGGCATAAGTCGCGTGACGCTGGTCGGCCTGCTGCTGCGCGTCCGAGGGACGCTCGCGCGGATCCTGACTGGCAAGAAAGGCACTGAGCACCAGCATCTCGGTGACGCAGCGATGATGTCCCGCGGCAACCAGCATGCGCGCGAGTCGCGGATCGACCGGCAGCGATGCGATCTGCTTGCCGAGACTGGTGACCCGACGCGCATCATCGACGGCCTTCAGTTCCTGCAGCAGCCGGTAGCCGTCGTTGATGAGCCGCGTATCGGGCGGATCGACGAAGGGAAAGTCCTCGGGCTCGCCGAGTCCCAGCGTCGACATCTGCAGGATGACGCTCGCGAGGTTGGTGCGCAGGATTTCCGGCGGCGTGAATTCCGGACGCTGCAGGAATTCGTCTTCCGCGAACAGGCGGATGCAGATGCCTTCGCTTTCGCGACCGCAACGTCCCTTGCGCTGATCGGCGCTGGCCTGCGAGACCGGCTCGATCGGCAGTCGCTGCACCTTGCCGCGCACGCTGTAGCGACTGATGCGAGCGAGACCCGAATCGACGACGTACTTGATGCCGGGCACAGTGAGCGACGTCTCCGCGACATTCGTCGCCAGCACGACGCGCCGCGCGCTGTGTCGCTCGAAGATCTTTTGCTGATCGCCCGCGGATAACCGCGAGTACAGCGGCAGAATCTCGGTGTGATGGAACTTCGCCTTGCCGAGTTCATCGGCCGCGTCGCGGATCTGCTTCTCGCCCGGCAGGAACACCAGCACGTCGCCCCGCGATTCGCGATCGAGTTCCCGCACCGCGCTCACGATGCCCTCGGGCAACGACAGTTCGGTTTCCTCGTCGTCGTCGAGCAGCGGCCGGTAGCGCACTTCGACCGGATAGCTGCGACCCGAGACTTCGATCATTGGCGCACCGCCGAAGAAATCGGCGAAGCGTTGCGGATCGATGGTGGCGGACGTGATGATCAGCCGCAGCTCGGGACGCTGCGGCAGGATCCGTCGGAGCACGCCGAACAGAAAATCGATGTTGAGATTGCGTTCGTGCGCCTCGTCGATGATGAGCGTGTCATAGCGCCGCAGCAGTCGGTCGTTCTCCAGCTCGCGCAGCAGGATGCCGTCGGTCATGAGCTTGACGCGGCAGTCCGGGCCGACGCGATCCGTGAACCGGACCTGGTAGCCCACCGCGCCGCCGACGGTGGTGTTCAGCTCGACGGCGAGCCGGTCGGCGATCGCACGGGCGGCAATGCGCCGCGGCTGCGTGTGACCGATGAGGCCGAAGGCTCCCTGTCCCGCTTCCAGGCAGATCTTGGGAAGCTGCGTCGTCTTGCCCGAGCCCGTGGCGCCGCAGATCACGACGACCTGATGCCCGGCGATGGCCCGGGCGATTTCCTCGCGATGAGCCGTGATCGGCAGTTCGGCATCGAACTGCAATCGGAGCGGCAGGTCGCGCAGACGGGCGACCTGGGCGACGGACTTCGTCATCGCCGCGCCGAGCGCCGCGATCGAGCGATCGAATCCGGCATCATGAACCTTGCGCGCGAACAGACGATCGAGCTCGCGCGCCAGTCGCGCACGCTCGGAAAATCGGGTCAGGGACAGCTGCTCGCGCAAGGCGAGCAATTGTTCGGCGGCGGACTTCGAAGTGATCAGGACGGCTACCAGGGATAAGGCCAACGGCGGCGGATTCTATTTTCTTTCCGCAATTCCTTGCGGAAAAAATCGCCTGCCTAGACTGGGGGCAACCGGATCTCGATCAAGGCACCGCCCAGCGCGGACTCGCCGATGCTCAGCGTGCCGCCATTGAGCTTGGCAACCTCACGAACCACCGACAGTCCGATGCCCTGCCCGCTCACGCGCTCGTCCAGCCGCGCGCCGCGGTCCAGTACCCTGTCGCGCTCCGCAGGAGGAACGCCCGGACCGTCGTCTTCCACCGTGATCCGCAAACCATCGCGGCGTGCGGTGATGCCGGACAGCCGGTCCGCGGTGACGCGGACGCGGGAGCGCGCCCACTTGAAGGCATTGTCGACCAGATTGCCGGCCATCTCCGTCAGGTCCTCGCGATCGCCGAAGTAGACACAGCCTTCGGCAACGCTGAGATCGCAGGTGATGCCGCGATCCATGTAGACCTTGAGCAATGCACCGCGCAGCGCCTCGAGCGCGGTCCGGACATCTACAGGTGCCGCACCCAGGCCCGTGCCGCCCGACGCCGCCGCACGCTTGAGCTGGTATTTGACGATGTCGTCCATGCGTCCGACCTGCTCGTCGAGCTGC
>CAYWHG010000022.1:12590-44958 GCA_964457865.1 uncultured Steroidobacter sp. | reverse complement strand
ACCGCTCAGGATCGACCTGCGTCCTGGCCGTCGCCTCCGCCTTGCCGACGAAGCGGGCGACCGCAGGAATGATGGCCACGGTGGCCAGGGCGAGGCATAGCCCAAAGCAAACCCGCCGATAGAGCACCGAGTCGAGCGTGAGCCTCATGGCTGCCTGCCGCGACGGCTGCTACGCCGGATTACCCTGAATTCCGCACCCGAATGAGATCGCATGGTCGCCCTCCGAACCATAGAGGTACGAGGGCGCGGGGTGACTCACGAAAAATGCGAAAAATTCATGAGGACAGGGTGATCGCGATGCAGGACTAATAGATCTTCAGCTTGCCGTACCGCTTGCGAAGCCTTCCGGCGAGCGACTGGTAGCCGGCAGTGAAGCCCACGCCGATGGCCAGCACGACGGCGAACGACCAGAGCCATGTGGTGCTGCGCCGGTTCGCCGGCTGCTCCAGTGTGGGTTCGCGTTCGTTCTCGCTGGCAACCTGAGGAAGAGTTTCCGCCGGGGTCGGCGCCACTTCGGTGGCTGTTGATGTTTTCGCCGCCGCTGCCTGCAGTTCGCTCAGCTGCGATTGCAATGTCGCAGCCTCTTTCCTGAGTCGCGAGATCTCATCCGCCGCCTTCTTCTCTGCCGCCTTCACCGCATCCTTCTGCCCGTCCTGCAGTTCGCGCAGGCGCGCCGCGGCGGGTGCTTCCCTGGTCAGATAATTTGTGCCGACCCAACCCTCGCGGCCGTCATTCAGCCGCACGTGCACATAGCTCCCGCTGCTTTCGATCTCACCGACCGCATCGCCCGTCTCGATGGTCGCGACACGCGCACTCGCCTGATCAGGCTCGGCATAGACGTTCAGGACGAGCTTGTCGGAAACATATCGTTGTGGCAGCTCGCGTGTCCCGGGTTGCGGTTCGGCCGCCTCCTGCGCATTGGCATTCCAGGAGCCGAGGGACAGGACCGATGCAATCAGCAGGGCACGACTGGCTTTCATGCGGCCATGCTTTCAGAGTCCGCGCCAATGGGCAACCTGTGACCCGAAGGAGCCCTCCTCAAAGTCCGGTCAGGGCAGCGCTCCCGTGATCGTCCACGCAGTTGTACGGCCTGACCGATTCATTGGGGCGTGCGACCCACGATCGTTCCGCATTCACGGATCCCTTCAGATTGACTGGATCGGTGACGGTCGCTGTGTAGTTCAGGCGTTTGCCGTCGGCGGTCGGTGTGAAGCGTTCCACCAGCGAGGTCTGCGGGCTCATCGGTGCCCCGGAGTAATCGAGGTACTGCCACGTGATGCCGTCGGTGGTCACGACCAGGCTGTTGCCATCCCATTTGCCCGTCGAGCGACCCAGAACACCGGTGGGCAACGATGCGCGCCTGACGGTCGGATCCATGTGGATGACGCGTTGGAGATCGTAGAGTTCGATGCGCAGCACGATACGATCGCCCGCTCGTACGAACTCGATCGGATACGGTTGAGCCATGAGCATGGGAACGCCGACGGGCTCGCATCCCCTGGTCACGGAATCGGTCACCGGATTCCAGGTGGACAGCTTCTTTTTCGCCGCCTCCGTGAGTTGATCCTCTGATACGCCTGTCATCCACGGATCGTCGAGCTTGGTACTCCAGACCCGGAAGATTCCCCTGTCGGTCGCCCCCGCGGGTTCGTCGAACCACGCGCCGCCAGTGCCGTCCGCGGCCTGGTTCCACCGACGACTGCCGTCCGGCTCGAACACCAGCTCCTTGCCATTTCCCAGCAGCAGATTCGTGCCGTACAGGCGAGTCGGGCCGCGTCGCGAAGGATGACCTGCAACGCGCACCTTCTCACCAGGTTGCGGACGAATGCCCGCCGCATTCGTCCGCATCAGCATGCTGACTCCGTGGCCCTCGATGACCCAGATCGCGGGACTGGCCTGTGCGCCGTTCTCCCGGAGCTTCAAACTGACATGCGGGTTCTGCCATTTCACTTCGACCAGGGTGCCTTCGACCTCGACGGTCTTGTCGAAATCGTACTCAGTCGGCGCGTGATGTGCGCTGGCGGCACTGATGACCGCGACCAGGAACAGCGTGAGGGCCCGCCGGTGACGAGCGACATTGCCCGGCGTTTTCATCATTCTTGCTTCCATGGAAACCTCCATTGATGTCGACGCACTACTACTGGTGTAGTAATAAAAGACGATCTGATTCGCGCGAACGAAGCTCGCGATGAAATCAGCAATCGCCAGAAAGAGTCAGTACAGTGGCACCGTCGGCGCCTCGACAGTGCTCAACGCTCCGATCGCAAGCCCGCGCGTCCACAGGGCTCCTCACAGCGCAGGTTCAGAAGTATCTGCACATTGAAGTGACGCGCGAGCGCCTCGCGAATTGCGTACCGCTGCGCCAGCCTGTCGCCAGGCGCGAGCGGCGCATCGAACCGCACATCGATGTCGTAGCGCTCGTCGAACCACGACAAAGTGCTGTGTACTTCGGACGCGTCGATACGGTAGGCATGAGCGACCAGTTCGCGAAGCGTCAGGTTACGCACCGAAAGCCGGTCGCTGTGCACCTCGAACGCCGGAGGTCCACCCAGGCTGCGACGCGCGGCTGACGCCTGAAGATCGGCCACGAAGGGCATCGTGACGAGCGTGTTCGGCCAGCGCGGCAGCACATTCACGCCTGCGATGACCGGCGCGGCAACCGTCATGGTTCCGACTGCGCAGAGTAACGTGCGCTTCAACCCGCTCAATGGCGCAGGGGTTCTCGCCTTCAGAATTTCCTTCACGCGCACTTTCAGATCGCCTCCGGTCACGGCGGCAGCGCATGCGAGTCTGTTCTCGAGTGAGGATCGGCACGCACTCAGCATGGCATGCGCGTACGTTTCCGGATCATTGCCGTCTGCAATCACCGCTTCATCGCAGGCCTGCTCGCGCGTCTCCAGCAGACGCGAGCCTAACCACCAGACGATCGGATGAAACCAGAAGATCGCCTGCACGAGTGTCTGTATCGCAGCCGTCAGATTGTCGTGTCTGCGCGCGTGCGACCACTCATGGACGCAGATGGCGTGGATCTGTCTGGGCGACAGTTCAGCGGCGAGCCGTTTCGGCAGCACGATGGAGGCTCGGAACAGCCCCACCTGTCCCGGTTCGGCGGTCACTTCGCAGAGACGAACCGGAATGGAACGGAAGGTTCCGTGGAGGACGGACGCAGCCACCGTCGCACGCAGTTCGCGCCAACGCACCAGCCAACGTCCGATGCAGAGGAACGTGCCGATGAACCAGAGCGCGTACAACGGATACACGGCCATGGGATTCAGCGATGCGATGCTGACGGGTGCGGCCTGCAGGGGCGCGGCAACCTCGCGTACCAGCGGCAGCAACGTGTCCTGATCGGCCTGAATACTGAAGATTCCGCCGATGGCGGTCAGCACGGAGAAAGGGACCAGGAACTTGAGCGACGCCGCGAACCAGATGACGAAACGGATCCGGGCAGACTCCTTGCGAACCAGCAGCACGAGCAGGGCCGCGAACATCGCGAACCACGTCGATTGCCACAGATGGATCGCGATGGCGTTCATGCATCATCGTCCTTGCGTGCGTGTTCGCGGATCAACTTCTCCACTTCCTTGATGTCGTCCATCGTGAGCTTGCCGGCTTCGACGAGATGCGCCATGACCGGCAGCGAACGACCGCCGAATACTCCCAGCAGGTCATCGATAAGCCGTCGCTGGGCAGCGTCGCGCGTCACGGTCGCCTCGAAGATATGCGCGTTGCTGATCTTCCTGGCCCGACGCACCGCTCCCTTCACTTCGAGTCGGTACACCATGGTCTGCACCGTTGTGTACGCCGGTCGGCCGCGCTTCGGGAAGGCGTCGTGAATTTCACGGATCGACAAGGCACCGCCCGTCCACAGCGCCTCCATGACCTTGAGCTCGAGCCTGGAAAGTTTCGGTGATGACATACCCTACCCCTACCGATGGAGTTGAGACTACGACATGTGTCATAGATCAGGCAAGATGCACCGATGAGAAAATTATCCCGGCAGCAAGGGGGACAAATCCGGGTTGGCCGGCCCCCTGCCCTCTCAACACGAATCGCGATTGATCAGTGGTTCGCTCCTCGACAGACTTCAACCTCGAGCGACGCCGAACGCCGCTCGCACCGGCGAACCCGGATGGATCTCCTGCATCTCGACGATGTTGCCGTCCGGGTCGTAGAAGTAGCACGAGGTGCATTCACCGCCCTGGAGGTACTGCGGTGGCGAGATGAAATCGACACCCGCCGCACGCAGTCGTTCGTACTCGGTGTGAATGTCCCGCACATCGAAGGCAATGTGACGAATGCCGACATCGCAGGCGGGTCGTCGCTCGCCCGGCCGTGGCGTCGGATGGGTGTAGCAGAACACTTCCATGTACATGTTGCCGAGGTTGAACTGGGCCACCTGGCCTGCGGTTTCCCGCATGCCGACGACGGTCTCGAAGGCCTCCCAACCGGGTGGTAGCGGCGAGATGCGATCCAGTGTCACGCCCAGCAGGTCGCGATAGAAATGCACGAAGCGGTCGAGATCGGTCGTCGCCAGCGAAATGTGGTGCATGCCGCGGATCATCGGTGCGCTCCTCAGGCAGCCCTGGTCAACGTGTCGACGGCGGCGAGGTCTTCGTTCGTCAGTGCCCAGTCTCCGGCTTTCACGTTCTGCTCGATCTGTTCGGGTCGGGTGGCGCCGCAGATCACGCTGGCGACGGTGCGCTGTGCGGCGAGCCAGCTGATGGCGAGTTCCAGCAGCGTGTGTCCACGTTCTTTGCAAAACGCATCGAGCGCATTCACGATCCGCAGATTGCGCTCCGTCATGAAGGTATCGCCCAGGCGCAGGAAATTGTCCTTCAGACGTCCCTGCGCGTTGGGTCCGGAGTACTTGCCGGTGAGCAGTCCGCTTGCGAGCGGGTAGTACGGAATGAAGCCGAGTCCATAGTAGTCCAGCGCCGGAATCACCTCTTTTTCCGCGGCGCGATTGAGCAGGCTGTACTCGGTCTGCGTGGCGACGAAGGTTGCGAGTCCCTTGTCGCGCGAGGTGCAGATTGCATCGGCAACGCGCCAGGTTTCGAGATTGGAGCACGCGATGTAACGCACCTTGCCGCTGCGGACGAGATCGTCGAGTGCGCGCAAGGTTTCCTCCATGGGCGTGGCGTAGTCGGGCCAGTGGATCATGTAGCAGTCGATCCAGTCCGTACCGAGGCGTTTGAGACTGCCTTCCACGGCGCTCGCAATGTAGCGGCGCGAACTGTCGCGCACGCGATGGTCGAGCAGGTTCACGCCGAATTTCGTCAGCAGCACGATTTCCTTGCGTCGCGCACCCAGCGCCTTGCCGAGGACGATCTCGGAGTCGCCACCGGTGGTGCCGTAGCGGTCCGCGGTATCGAACAGGTCGATCCCCAGGTCCAGCGCCCGGCTCACGACCTTGCTGGAAGCGGCCTGATCGATGCTCCAGCCGAAGTTGTTGCAGCCCAGTCCGATCTTCGTGACGCGCAGGCCGCTACGGCCCACCTGGCGCTTTTCCATGGTGGTTCTCTACTTGAAACGATACAGGTGGTAGCGGACACCGTCCGCGACCGGCGTTCCCAGGCCGAACGCCTGGATCTGATTCAACCAGGCATAACGGCCCTCAGGGGCTTCGAAGCTGCCGCTGATCTCGATGCGGATCGATTCGTCGCGCTGGCTGGCCCTGCCGGTGTAGCGCAGCAGGATCGTTACGCCGTCGTCCGTCTCCAGCAGCATACGCACGTCCATCTGCGAAACGCTTGCGGTACGCGTCAGCCAGTCGCCGCCCGAAGGCGGTATCCGGCCGCGCAGGTCCGGTCCCTCGAAACGTCCGCCGGCGATGTCGAAGACGGTGCGCTCACCGAACGGCATCGCCGCAAGGTTGCTGCGCAGGCGCGTCTCGATGTCGAGTACCAGGAGCGACTCGATGACAGGGTCGACGCGTTGGCTTTCGCTCATGGAGTCATGATCACAGTACGTCGAGACAAATCAAACTATCCGCGGCCGTGAACGATTGCAAGACCGCGCACCAACGCGATCAGCATCCGTTCACGGCGGCGCTCGACGCGTCCATGATCGAAGGAAGCAGCGTAGATGACCGCGCCCGCTCAGAAGGGCTTGCGGGCCACGTAATGAAAATGCGTGAAAGCGGCGTGATCGCCATCGGGATCGGCCAACTCACCGTTCGGATCGAAACACGCCTGCACCTCGAACCCATGACGGTTCAGTTCTGCACATTCACGCGCGAGCGAGGTGTAGCGCCCGACGAGACCCGCGGCATGAGCCCGTACCGGACGTACCGAGGCATCCGACTCCTCGCGGAAGAGACCTCGCGAGCGTTGCATATTGATGACCGTGGACACCATCCGCAGCGACCAGCGGACGAGCTTGTGGGGCTGTTTTCTCCAGCCAAGTTCAGGAGGCACCAGCAGCATCCGGTCGGCAGCGCCGCAATGATTGAGGGCGGAGAACACGAACACACCGCCGGGCCGCAATACGCGCCACACCTCCTGCAACACCGTGGCGCGACCGCGCTCGCCGACGGAATCCAGACCGTTGAAGCTGAACACGGCAAGCCCGAAGGTCGCATCGTCAAATTCGAGTTGCCGCGCATCCATGACCCGCAGATCCACATCAGGAAAGCGGACACGGGCCCTGGCGATCATCTCGGGCGTGTAGTCGATGCCGGTGTAAGTGCCCGAAATGTTTCGCAACAAGGGCACGGTCCGTCCGCCGCCGACACCGATGTCGAGCAAGGGGGGTGTCGGGTCGAGCGTGAGCGCAAAAACAACTGCGGTTCGCTCTCCGATATCGAGCCAGTCCGACAGCGAACCGTAGTATCGGACAACCTCAGGCGCCCGATACGTCCGGCTGTTGATCCGGTCGATGGCCGTGTCGGGCGTTCTGGCAGGGCGCATCGCAGTCTCGGAGTATCAGTCTCGGCAGTGCTCGCGATCTCCCAGCGACAACAAGTGGAACAGCCGAATGTTCCGGTGCACTGTGTAGGAAATGAGGCATGTCGGTTTCGTCCCCGCTCAGCCGTCCTGAAGAGAAGCAGAAGACGGCAACACCAGGAGGCGTTCCAATGACCCCCCACCATCACCGCTTTTGAACGCTCGCCCGATCGCGGCCGGGGACTGGCGCGCGACATGCGCGTTCGCTGGACGCTGGAAGAAGTGGGCCAGCCCTACGACGTTCGGCTTGTTTCGTTCGCTGAGATGAAGGAATCCGCGCATCGCCGGCTTCATCCGTTCGGCCAGATTCCGACCTACGAGGAAGGTGATCTCGCCCTCTTCGAGTCGGGCTCGATCGTTCTCCATATTGCCGAGCGCCATGTCGGGCTGCTGCCAGATGATACAAATGCCCGAGCGCAAGCGATTGCATGGATGTTCGCCGCGCTCAACACGGTGGAGCCGCCGATTGTCGATCGTTCAGCGCCGGTGACCTGCTGATGGTGACGGTGCTGCGCCGATTGGACGGATCGGGTCTAGTGGAGAAATATCCGAACCTCGCCGCCTATGTCGCCCGCGGCGAAGCGCGGCCTGCCTACAAGCGTGCTTTCGCGGATCAATTGGCGGTGTTCACTGCCACGATGTCATCCGGCTTCCACGTGCCATCGAACAACGGTTGCAACGGCGAGTAGAAGCGAATCAGAGGAAACCAGCCCTTGCCCGGCACAGTCTCGATCCAGTTCTTCTGCTTGCCTGGCGGTGCCGTGGGCCCGAAATAGATGTCGATCGAGCCGTCGGCATTGCTGGTCGGTCCGGTGAATTGACTGACGGTCGGAAACTTCTGGCTGTTGCGCAGCATCGAGCGGCTCTGCGCGTCATAGACCACGACGGACCAGAAGGCCTTGACCGGGATCTTCGGTGGCAGATGCAGGCGGTAGCTCTTCTCCCCCATCAGATATTCACCCGTCGAATCGCGCGGCGTGAAGTAGTACTGCGATCCGGCGCCGACGACTTTCTCCACCATCGCAGGCGACATGCCGATGGCGGCGTAGGCGAAGCCGGCACGGCGATCGCTGTTCAGGTAGCCCTGCGAGTCCCAGCTCGCGCTGCCGCCAACGAACAGCCATTCCCAGCGTCGATCCGGATAGATCAACCGCGCCGGATCGCTCGATGCGAAGGTATTCGCACGCGCGACTTCGCCGCCCATGCGCGCAGCTTCGCCCAGCAGCTTCTTGCGTGCTGCGTCGGGAGCAAACGGCTTGCCGTGCTCGATGCCGATCTGCGCGAGCTTGAAGCGTTCATGCGACGCGAGGATGTCCGCGGGCTCCAGCGCAACGATGTTCGCCAGGTCTTCGAAGTACTGATAGTTGTCGGAAAAGATCGTGTCGATCTGCTGACCGGAGCCATTGAAGAAGGTCATCTTCGGCGGATTGCCGGCCTTCGCCAGCGGATAGACCTTGATCGATTTCATGAGGGCCACGGCCTTGTCGGTCCTGCTCTCGACCTGAAAACCTCGCACACCGAAGACGGCGCGATACGTTCTGCTCTTCGCCGTCATGTATCCCTGCGGCGGCTCGCCCGTGTAATCGGGCGGCAGCAACAGAAACTTGCCTCCCTTGCCTTTGTCGGTACCGGTCGGCCCGATGCCAACGATTTCCTGCTGCCAGATATCCGAGACGCCACCCAGCAGCATCGCGGGCGCTTCGATGACGACCGGGCCATCGCGTTTCAGATCGAGACCGCCCATGCCGTAGACCGTCTCCGAGTTGCCCGTAAGCAGCAGCGTCTGCGCATCCATGAGCGTTTCCCAGATCACGAGCTGATTCGGCGCAGCCTTGCCGGCTTCGCTGGTGCCCTTCCACACGCGATACCAGGAGACTGCCGGCATCTGTGCGAGATAGACCTCGACCGCCCGATTGAGCAGCAGGGACTCGTCGAGCTTCCTGACCGACTCCGCAGTCGGATAGCCGCCTTTGAAGTCGAACGTGCCGTACTGTCCCTGGCTGGTGGCGGTTTCCACCCAGCCGTGAGGTTCAGCGGTTTGTGCACCGACACCACCGCCCGCGACGGTCGCTGCGGCAACGAACATTGCGGTCAGTCTGGCGATCCTGTTCATTTCATTGCCACCTTCTCGACATCCGGCAACACCCAGGCCTTGTCGAAGAACGGCTTCTCGGGCCCGTACAGGCGGAACAGCACCTCGAATTGTCCGGCGCTGCTGGTGGGAACCCAATTCGACTCCTTGCCCTCGGGAGCCTTGGGGCCGAAATAGACATCTTTCGAACCATCAGCATTCTTCTGGATTCCCGGCGTATTGGAAGCGCGACTCGACCAGGTTTGATCGCGGATCAGAGCGTGCGTCGCTCGGTCGTAGACAGTCGCAGACCAATACAGCTTGACCGGGGCATTCGCGGGAACGGCGAGGCGATAGGTGCTCGCGCCGTCGAACGGCTTGCCGTCCTTGTCCTTGATCGTCATCAGGTAGTACTGCCCGACACCGATGTGCTTCGCACTGAAGTACGCCATCGAATAGGTAACCGCCCGATCGTCCACCGGGTAGCCGGCCGGATTCGCAAAGTTGGTCTGCATGGCTTCGGCGACTGCCGGCGACGCGGGCAACGCCCAATGCATGCCCTCATTGAACGGCGGCGTGAAAATGGTTTCGTATCGGCTGTCGAGCCACGCGTGAGCCTCGCGCGCGGCGTCGACAAGCGTCTTCTGCGTATCAGCGTCGGGATTGAACGGTTTGCCCTTTTCGATGCCGATCGACTTGAGTGTATCGATCATCGCCTTGTCGCGTTCCAGCCATGGCTCTCTCTGCACGAAACTGTCGAGTGCCTGGAAGAAGCGCAGGTCGTAGGCGATGGTGCTGTCGAACAGGATGTCGATGGCGTCGACGAAGGTCGTCGCCGGGGGATTGGCGGCCTGTGCCAGCGGATAAATCTTGACGCGCTTGCCGTAGGCGACGGCCCGGGCAATATCGGCCTCGCTGCCGTCCTTGAGATTGGAACGCAGGATCACGAAGCCCGCGAACGTGTTCGATGCGAGCGGCATGTAGCCCGCCGGCGTCTTGTCCTTGTAGCCGGGCGGCAGGATCAGATACTTGCCGCCTTTGCCTTTGTCGGCACCCGCGGGACCCACGTCTTCAAGTGCCACCTGCCAGCCATCGTCGATGCTACCGGTGATGGAGCCATCGTCCGCCGGAGGGATCTCGACCACAACCGGCCCCACATCCTTGGTGTTGAAGAAAGGGAAGACATAGATTGTGTCGGGGTTGGGAGTGAGTGTCTGATTCTTCCAGGTGATAGGCCGAGACCAATAGACGACCTGGTTGAAGTCCGCTTTGGCCTCGGCCATCGCCTGGAATATGAGTTCGGCGTTGACGGCCGGCATGCCCCAGATCACTGCTTCGACAGCGCGCCGCTCGACGACGCGACGAGCGAGGTCAGCCGCAGAAAGATCCTGCACCTTCGCAGCGGCGGTCGATCCGGATGACGGTGTCGCGATGGATGCAGGCTGTTTCTGGCAACCGGCCAGTGCGACGACGAGCGTCGCGAAGACGATGCTACCGAGGGCACTCCGGGATGCGCACATGAGATCTCCAGTTCCAAAGCGCGAGACCCGACGAGTATCAGAGCGGCCCTGATCGATTGAATCCGTAGTTGGGGCAGTAAGCCTGGAACGGGCGCGGCTTCCGATCAGAAGCAGGCTGTCGCTCGCGGCGAAGCGCGGCCTGACCGGCACCTCCCGCTACTCCGGGAACAGGAACGTCACGACAAATCGCAGCCCCCAGTCGGGCCCACCGTCCGGCGCATCCAGATACGCACGCGCACCGCCGGCGAAGCTCACCATCTGCCCGCCGATCTTCGTGACCTTCGAGTACATGAAGTTGAGCGGCACCGTCCACTGCTCGCCGTCCCAGTCGTAGCTGGCCTCGAAGTTCACCGTGGCCGTTCGCCCCTGACCGAGACCCTTGCTGAGGAAGGGCTGCAGGAACGTCGCATTCACGTCGGCGCGATTGTCATCGCCGGCCACTGACCAGAGATGATTCACGAGTGCGCCATACGTCCAGCCGGCCTCTGTCTGCTTGAGCACGACGGCTGTCGGACCGATCGCCCATTTCTCGGTGCCCAGCAGATCGTCGGTCGCCGTCGGCAGCAGGAATGCCGGTCCGACGCCGATGATCCAGCCGCTCTTCGTGGGCTTCTTGGGTGAAAAGAACAGGCTCTGCGTCACATCACCCAGACCGAACTGGCTGTCGTCGTTCACGACATCGCTCTGCTCGATCACCGGCAGGATGGTGCGCGAGATCATGTTCCAGTGTTCGCTGATGCTGATGGGAACGACGGGCTGGATATTCAGCGTGAAACGCTCGCCACCCAGTTCGTAGCCGTCATCGTAGTTGAGCTGCAGCGGGACGCTGATGAGCGCGGCGACCGGATTGGACAGTGCCTTGGCCAGTTCGTCGGCGTCGGCCGGTGCATCGGCGGCGAAGGCACCGGCGGCAGACAGCAGACACACTACTCCCGAGCAGGCAGTGCGCCCGGCAGTGCAACTCCATCGACTCATGGTTCTACCTTACCTGACTATGTCTTACCTGCCGTCCTTCCATGCTTCTGGAAAGACACTGCATTGGTACTTCTCTGACTGGACCGCAGTGTACGTAATGGCGGCAGATGGCTGCGCTGCCCTTTCTACGTATGCACGCCGGCAGCGCCGTGGAGGCAGATCTGGCACTCTTGTCGTCACATGAAATCCAGCCAGCGGCGTTCAATCGCCCTCTTCAGCTGCGGACTCGTGACGTGCGCGCTTGCTGTCACTTTGCTGCATCCTGCATCCGCGAGGGCAGACGGCCTGATCGATACGCTCGTGCGGCGGTTTTCGGAAAGCGAGTTCGAGTTCGTGCGTGCACAAAGCAATGCCCCCTTCCCTCCGGCCGCTTCGCTGGCGACCAGCGTCTACCAGGAATCGGAGTTTCGCCGCGCCGATGGCATCGACTCCGATGTCACGTTCCAGCAAGCAACCATTTCCGAATATGCATTCCTTCCCATTACGCTCGGCAAGCGTGATGCCATTGCAATCGGTCAATGGATGTCGTGGACGCATTTCGACATCGACAATGCGCCGCGCGACGATCTCGACGTGTTCAGCGTGTCGGTGCCGGTCGGGTGGATACGGCAGCAGTCGCCCAACTGGCAGATCGCCGCCTTTGTTGCCCCGCTGGGTCATCGCACGCCGGAAGACAACTGGTACTGGGAAACCATGGGGGGCGCCTTCGCCCGCAATGTCCGCGGCGACCGCTTCGCCTGGATCTTCGGCGCATACTTCGACGTGTCGCCGCTCGAGGACTTCTACACGCCGTATCTTGGCGCCACCTACGTCATCAACGAGCAGTGGACGCTGAATGCGATCATGCCTTGGCCGTCGGTCACTTATGCGCCCACCAACCGCACTGTCTTTCGCCTCGGTGTCGCCCCCTCCGGTGCGTCATGGACGATCGAACCCGGGGAGCGGCGACCGCGCATGAATCTGTCGACCTGGAATTTCGGCCTGACTGCCGAGCATCGGCTCGCGAGCAACCTGTGGCTCGGTTTCGAAGTCGGCGTGGCAGGACTGCGTGGGCTGTCGATCGTCGGTAGCGACTGGGAGGGACTGGAGACGAAGCTCGACAACACGGGCTTCGCGATGCTCTCGCTCAATCTGCGTCCCGGATCGTTGCGAGCCGAGCGTCCCGTCGCCAACTGAGAATCCTGCCTCTTCATCAGGAGATTTCGCCATGAGACTTCTGTGGGCTCTGCCCGTCGCATTGATTCTGTTTCTCATGGTCGCCGGCAGCCTGCGCCTCGGATGGCGCATGGGACGGAGCCGCATGAGCCAGCAAGGCAAGGATGTCAATGAGGGGCTTGGCGCCATCGACGGCGCGATCTTCGGCCTCATGGGATTGCTGATCGCGTTCACGTTCACCGGCGCGGCGTCCCGATTCGATCAACGCCGCGATCTGATCGTCGAGGAAGTCAACGCCATCGGCACGGCCTGGCTGCGCCTCGACCTGCTGGACGGGAGTGCACGCAACGAGACTCGCGAACTGATGCGCCAATATGTAGATGCGCGTCTCGACGTCTATCACGATGTCATCGACTCCGATGCGGTCGCGACAGCGCTCAGTCACGTGGCGGCGATACAGGCACAGCTCTGGCAGCGACTCATCGCCGCCACGCGCGAAGATCGCTCGCTGCCCGTACAGACGCTCCTGCCTGCTTTCAACGAAATGTTCGATATCGCGGAAAGCCGCCGACTGGCAACCGAGATGCACCCTCCCCTTGCCATCTATTTCATGCTCGGCGTGCTCGTTCTGGGGAGCGCCTTTCTCGCCGGATTCGGGCAGGCCAAGTCGAGCCGGCAGAGCATGCTGCATCTGGCAGGATTCGCGGCCATTACCTCGATCGCGATCTACGTCATCCTCGACCTGGAGTATCCGCGACTGGGTCTGATACGGGTCGATGACTTCGATCAGGCGCTGGTCGCCCTCAGGGCATCGATGGATTGATGAGGGGGAGGGGCGCGCTGGATAGATATCGAGCAGTTAAATCTGGGTCCCCTCCTCCGGTCACCAGGGGAGGACACGCAGGGGAGGACACGGAGGGGCATTCCAGAACTCGTGAGTCATGGCACTAGGCCGCCCGCTTGTCCGCCTCCGGATCCTTTTGAGCGCTGGCACGATGCAGGAAGAGCTTCTGCGTCGGATACGCAAACGCGATCCCGAGCTCTTCGAATTTCCGGTGGAGAGAAAGATTGATCGCCTGCTGGATGTCCATGTACTTGTTGTACTCGGCAGAGAGCACGTAGTACACGGTCTCGAATTCCAGCGACATTTCCCCGTGCTTCTGGAAATGCGCCCGGTCGAAGCGAGTGTCCTTCTGTGCCTGCACGATCTCGCGGATCAGTCCCGGGATGCGCTCGACCAGGTCAATCGGTGTCTCGTAGTCGACCCGGTTGGAGAACACCACTCGCCGCTCGCTCATGCGTCCGTAGTTGCGCACGCGGCTGCTCAGCAGATCACTGTTCGACATGACGATCTGCTCGCCGCTGAGACTGCGCAGCCGCGTGCTCTTGATGCCGATGTGCTCCACCGAGCCGAGGAAGTCGCCGAGGATCAGAAAGTCGCCCACGACGAAGGGACGATCGAGCGTGATGGACAGCGAGGCGAACAGATCGCCGAGCACGTTCTGCACCGCCAGGGCGACAGCGATACCGCCGATACCCAGGCCGGCAACCAGCGCCGTGATGTCCACGCCGAGATTCTCCAGCGTCAGCATCAGCACGAGCGCCCAGATCACGACATTGACGATGAAGCCGATGACGGACAGCGAGCCCACCGCCGCGCGATCCGTCGTCATGCTCGCGCGCCGCTTCCTGTTGATGTACGCGGACGCGGCAGCGACCGCCCAGACGCCCGCCTGCCAGAACAATGCAATCGTGATCGCGGAATCGAGCAGCGACGCCGTCCGCGGTCCGAACGTGAGTGTCTTCACGCCGACGTAGAGCGAAACGATCAGGAAAAAGAGGAAGGTGGTGTGACTGAGCACGTCCAGCGGAATTTCCAGGAACTCCGTCTTCGGCGTGGCCTGCAGTCGCTTGTGATAGCTGCGCACGGTCCGGCGCAAGGTCAGGAGCACCATCAAGACGCCAACTGTCACGGCAACTGCAATGAGCCACTGCAGCAGGGAATTGCTGAACAGAGGTAATTTCGACCACTCGTTGAAATCCGGCATCACCTTTCTCCCGCAATCATCAGAACAACGTCAGTAAGTCATTCTACGCAGGGTTGCCGGAATGAAAACCCGCACGAGGCGTGTGAAGCTGTCGATGGCATGCAGTGGGATCACGGCGCAGCGATGCTGCGGACAGCAAAGCAGGATTTCAGAATCCGCTCTCGCGCACGAACACCGCCATGATTCGTCGCGCAGCATCCGCCAGTACACTGCGGCGATCACCCTCGATGTGCAGATCGCCGCGGATCTCACGTCCGCCAGGCGGCGGCGAATCGAGCTGCACCAGCACATGAAACAGCGGCGGATTCGGCACCAGCAGCTCGCTGTCCTGCGCCGTCTTCACCGGGCCGCCGGATCGGGCTGCGAGCATCGGATGCGCCAGTTGACGCACGCGTGCCGTGGAGACCGTCAACACGCGGCCGGAAATGGAGTGCGGGCTGCCGACGGCAAAAAAACGCACCGCCCGACCTTCCTGCACCCGATGCACATCGTCCGGTTCGATGTAGCCGTCGACCTGCCAACGCGAGGGATCCACTAGCACACCGACCGGCTCTCTCGTGTCGACCCACTGACCGGCACGCAGCTCGCGGTCGACATCGCGCCATTCCCCGGCAAACGGCGCGCGCAGGATCAGTCGATCGATCTCCAGGCGCGCGGCGCGAGTCTGTTCGACCTGCACCCCGAGTCGTTCGCGGGTGGCCGCCCGCTGATCCAGCCCGCGCGAGTCGGCCATCAATCCCGCCAGTCGCGCTTCGTAACCGCGATGTCCGGCTTCGCTGCTGTCGAGCTGTGCAGCGATGTCCGGCTCGTCGAAGATGGCCAGTCGATCGCCCGCGACGACAGTGCCTGTGGATTTGATATCGACGATGCGCGCCGCAAAGGGCGCAAACACACGCAGCTGCTGTTCCGACCGCGCCACTCCCACGCCGTGAATCTGCGTGCGCCACGGCACGATCAGCAATGCGACGACCAACCCCAGCACTGCCCACCACCACCAGCGGCGTGTGGTTGCGATCCCTGCACGGTGGTCCCACCAGTACTTCATCTCGCGCCAGACCGGCATGGCGATGAACCAGCTCACTTCGACCGCGAACAGAAAAATGCCGAGCGCCTTGAAGAAGAGCAGGTACACGGCCACCGCAATACCGATGAACAGCGCGAGCCGGTACAGCCAGGTGCCGAAGGCGAATGCGATCAACGCACGGCGGCGCGACGCAGGAAACGGTTCGGGCCAGGGTTCATCGAGGCCAAACAATGTCCGTCGCAACCACACGCGCGCCAGGGCGAATGAACGCTCATGCAGATTCGGGAAGTCCAGCAGGTCCGACAGGATGAAGTAGCCGTCGAAGCGCATGAATGGACTCGCGTTGAGTGCGAGCGACAGCACCCAGCTCGTGGTCGCGAGATACAGCAGTGCATTGCGCAGGAATCCAGGATCGGTCAGCGCCCAGCCGAGGGTCGCAAGTCCCGCCAGCGCGATCTCGCTCGCAATCCCTGCCGACGCAATGGCCAGCCGCTGGCGCGAACTGCGCAGCTTCCAGCTCTCGCCGGTATCGGTGTAGAGCATCGGCCAGAGCACGACGAAGGCGATGCCCATATGGGCGACCTTGAGTCCCATGCGCGTCGCGACGATCGCGTGACCGAGCTCGTGAATCGTCTTGGCGACCACCAGGGCCAGCGCGAAGCTGAGCAGACCTGCGGTCGAGAACGATTCCACGACGGCATGCTTGAACGTATCCCACTGGTGCAGGACCAGCACGATGCCCAGGATCCCCAGCAACGCGACGCTTGCGGCCGCCAGCGGCGTGAAGAGCCAGTCGAGACGCCTTGTCACCGCATGCAGCAGGCGTTGCGGCCGCAGCAGCGGAATGCGAAAGAACAGGTAGTGATGCAGCCACCAGCGCGCATTGAGCCATCGGTTGCCCTGCGTCTGCTGTTGCAGCCGGGTCATCGCCGCCGCATCGGGCCGCACGAGCTGGTTGTGCTGCAGGAATTGTCCGAACTCGATCACCTGGCTGACATCGGGACGCAGCGCAGTCTGCTGTGTGATCTGGGCGCAGATCTCGCTCGCGGTCCTGCCCCAGCGCACGAGGCATTCGAACTCCAGCCAGCCGATGCGGTAGAAGCGGTTGAGCACGCTGTCCTGGATCACCCACGTCGGTTCGCCATTGCGGCCGGCTGCGGATTCGATCAGCCGCAGATCCTCACGCAGGGGCGGCAGTGCGGTGTCCGCATTCATTACCAGCCCGTCCAGCCGCGGAATGCGGCCAGCGGTCGGCGCAGCAGGTAGTAGCCGAGGCTGACACGCTCGCCATACAGCTTCGCGGTGCCGTGCAGGCCGAGCCGTGCCCGTGTCGACGAATCATGTGTCGACGAATCGTCCAGGGTCGCCAGCAGACGATAGGCCACGACGCCATCCGCATCGGATTTCGCCTGGTAGCTGGTTTCGAGAATCTCTCCCTGCAGGGCAGTCAGCGGATACGCCGTCAGGTACAGCGTCACTTTCGCGCCGCGTTCGAGGGCAATCGCATCGGCCACGGCGAGATGAATCAGCATCGCAGGTTGCGCAGGGTCAGCCACCTGCAGCACTCGTTCGCCGGTCGTCACCGGCTTGCCGAGCCAGTCGTCGGGATCGCTGAACACGGCGACCCCCGCTCGCGGCGAGAGAACCAGGGTGCGTTTGAGTTGTGCCTGTATCGCGGCGAGTTCTGCACGACGCTGCTGCACCGTTGCATTCAGCAGCGTGAGTTCGCTCGTGTCCTGAGCGCTGTTGAACGCACGCTGGCTGGCCGCCATCAGTTCGGCGTCTGCCACTGCCACCTGCCGCGTCAGGACATCGACGCGACTGCGCAAGGTCGTTTCATCGAGCGAGAACAATGGCGTGCCGGCCTGCACTGCCTGATTCGGGCGAACCAGGATGCGCTCGACCACACCTTCGATCGGCGACGTGATGATCTGCGATTCGCGTGAAACGATTTCGGCGGGTGCGAGGACGGTCTGTCGAACAGGTATGAACAGGCAGGCGAACGCAATCGCCAGCGCGACCCAGACGGCACGTCGTCCGGGCCGCCAACGCCGTTTTCCACCGAGAAACGCCGACCAGCAGTGCGCCCACGTCTGCTTCACTCCCTCAAACAACGGCTGCAGTGTCGCAGGCGGCGGCTCTTCGAGCAGGAACAGGACCAGGCCCAGTCGCTCGCCGGTGCGGCCGTGCAATGGCACACACCACAGGCCCGACGGCCACCATTCCGTCCAGCCGTCGGCAATCTCGGCCGGGACAGCGACGTTGTCGCGGGCAATCCATCGCGGCTGATCGTCCGGCAATTGTGCAGCGAGCCACTTTGCAGCCCGATTCAGCCAGACGAGATAGGGCGAATCCTCTGTCGGCCTCGCGAGACCCGAGATGCACAGCAGCTCATACGAAGTGCCGCGAGCCGCGAGCACCAGCGCCTGCCGGTATTGCAGCAGCGGATAAGGATCGTTGGCAATGGAGAACGCCAGCGTGTTGAGCGAATCGGCGGCGAGCGCGCGGTCGCGGAGCGCGCTCAGGGCCAGCAGCAGCTGCGGATGAGGCAGACGGTCGTGAAGAGGAGTGACTTTTTCGG
This sequence comes from uncultured Steroidobacter sp., assembly GCA_964457865.1. GTDB lineage: Bacteria > Pseudomonadota > Gammaproteobacteria > Steroidobacterales > Steroidobacteraceae > Steroidobacter. Next base: position 26,637 of record CAYWHG010000022.1, on the reverse strand, counting down.
CGGACATTCAGAATTTCCGTTCGTGCCGAGCTTGTGCCGAGAGCCCTTCGACAGGGCGAACGGACTGAGACCAATGGCACTTAACTTGGCGCGTGTGGGTCCCGATCCAAAGATCAAGAATCTCCACGGGGAACACGGGGTGACACGGGGCGAGAAAAGACCGTACAAAATGCATTCTTCCACCCCCCGTGCTTCCCCGTGTACCCCGTGGAAATCTTCGATTCCTCGTCGCTGACGCCACGGCGATGCTTAAGTAAGTGCCATTGGGACTAAGGCGACTCCGTTCGTGCTGAGCCTGACTAACGCAACCTCGCGACCCCACTCATCCCCGAAATCAACTCCGCATGCTCGGCATCCAGTTTCGCCTCCAGCTCCACCGTCTGCGCCACCGCATCGATGCGTGCGCTGATGGCACTGACTTTCGCCGGATAGGTCCTGCCGGTTTCGTGAATGCTGATATCGAGCGGTGCGCCGGGCTGGAGCCGGCGCAGGAACGACGACGGCGCGTTCAGCCTCACCTTCAACGCACCGTCGCTGACGATCTCGAACAGCGGCGTGCCGGCCGCGACGGTCTGGAATGGCCTGGCGTGGATTCTCGCGATACGGGCCGCGAACGGCGCTTTCACCTGGCAGTAGCTGCTCTGTGTGGTCGCGAGCGACAGCGCGCCCTGCGCCTTCTCGACTTCGGTGGTCGCCATGGCCACTTCGATATCGCCGGCCGCATTCAGTTGCTGCAGTCCCTTCTTCGCATCGAGCGCCTGCCGCGCCATGTTCAGATCCGCTGCGGCCACACTGACCCGTGCCTTCAGTTCGCGGCAATCCATCTCGGCGAGCACCGCGCCGCGTGCGACGCGCTGGCCGAGCGTCACGGCGACTTCACCGAGGGTGCCGCTCATCTGGCTCGACAGCGTCGTCTCGCGGGCAGCAACGAGCAGTACCCGGATTGCACCGGGATCGTCCTGTACTGCTGCCGCCGCGGGAATCGCGTCCGCCTGCGCGAACATCGTGGCGCAGGCGAGTGTCGTTGCCGTCAGCAGTTCAAGGCGTGGGCGCACTGGCAGCTCCGGTGGCCGCTGACAGCATGTTCTGCTGTTCGCGCTGCGTCAGCGATGCTTCGATGGCGCGCGCCAGCGTTGCGATATCGTGGCTTTCGATCGTTTCCGGCAAAACATCGAGGCCCACTGAGTTGTACAGCCGCCCCCATGCGGCCTGAGCACTCGAATACACGGCCTCGCGCTCGTATCGCGACAGCAGGTAGCGACCCTCGGCGCGAATCTGTTCGAGCTCTGTGCCGATGGAGGTGCTCTTCGCGGCCCGCGCATAGTCGAGCAGGCTGTTGTCGACGCGCAGACTCTCATCGGCGAACTCGACTTCCTGCCTGGCCAGCTGGTAGCGGATCGCACCGACACGGGTCTGGGTGAGGATGGCCATCGAGAGCGCGACACGCCGCATGTCGGAGAGTGCCGTCTGCGTGTCCTGCGTGGCATAGATGTCGGGCCACTTGAGGAAGTTGAACAGGTTCAGGGACACCTGCACGCCGGTCGAAGTCCAGTCGCTGTTGTAGAGGAACTTGTTCGTGTCGTAGTCATAGCCCGCCGTCACACCGATGTTCGGCCACAACTGTGCCTTGGCGATACGGATGTCGTTGAGATCGACGCGCTTCTGGTACCAGTCCTCGCGAACCTCCGGACGATTCTCCAGCGACATCTGTTCCAGCTTCGAGATGTCGTCCGTCAGCACCGGCAGTGCGGGTTGCGCTGCATCCGCAAGCCACAACTTCGACCCCGGCGGCAATGACATCAGTGCGGCGAGTTCGGCCTGTGCGAACTCGAGGTCCTGGCGACGCACCGACAGCAGGTAGATCGAATCGAGCAGTGCGCGCTGATACGACAGGATTTCCACGCGCGGCAGCAGCCCCTTGCTCTCGGCCTCGCGAGCCGATTGCAGCGCCTGACGCGTGCGTGCGAGCAACTGATCGACCTGCGGCTGCAACTGCTGTGCGGCAATGGCGCGCCAGTAGGCATTGCGGACATCCTGCAGAACGTTCTGCGCCACCTTGCGACGACGCTCCTCGGCCATCGACACTTCGTCCGACTTCTGTTGCGCGCGGTAATACGCGACACCGAAATCCAGCAGACTCCAGCTGAAACCCAGCGAGCTGACCCGGTGATAGCGTTCTTCCGAGGTGGAGGGACGCAGACTCACGGTACGGTCCTCGATGCCGATGGACGTGCCGCCCGAATCGTTGCTGCGTCCGCCGTAGCCGGCCGAGGCCACCAGCTGCGGCAGCATTTCGTTGTTCGATACATCGCGCAGATTGCGTGCGAGCGCGCTCTCCATCAGCTTCAGTCGATAGTCGAGGTTGTACTTGAGTGCGCGTGCGACGGCTTCATAAAACGTGATCGGCGCGGTCACCGGCTCCTGCGCGCCGTACATGCGTCCCTGATCTTCGATCAATGTCTTGCGCAGCGTGTCCGGATCCGGCTGCGGCGGCATGATGGTGCCGCAGCCGCCCGCGAACACCAGCGTGCCCGCGACGGCGGCGGTCAGAATCTGCGAACGATGCACTTTCATGATCTTTTCTATCTCCCTGACGCCACATCCGGGCGCAAGCGCTGCGCCGCGGCCTGCAACTGAGCCGAAAATGCCGGCGCTGCACGGGCTGTCGATTCCGTACCGGCTGCTGCCGCGGCTGGCAGCAATCCTTCGCGTCCGACAGCGAACACCGACGGATCCGGCAGCAGGCCATCGACACTCAGGCTCGTGCGTCCGTGCCGGCCGAGAATCCACGCCATGTCGAGATCGCTGCGCAGACGGCTGTCCGTCACGGCCTCGTGAACGTACTGTCCGTGCACTTCGCCGAGGCCTGCACCGAGCGATTCGCTGCGGATGCCGCGATCGAAGGTCCAGTAGAGATCGCTGCCATCGACCTCGCGTGCGGAAATCGCATTGAGCAGCGCATCGCGCCGGACGATCGGCGTAATGAACACGACCGGTTCGAAGCCCAGGGTGACGCGATTGCGATCGGCATCGCGGAACGCGCGATCCCAGTGTGCGCCGCTGCCCTCGCTGGGCGGGATGTAGGGCGCAGAAATATCGAGCACGATGTCGAGTTCGGCCTGATCGGTCGCGCCGGCCAGATCGGCGACGGTGTAAGTGAAGACATCGTGCAGGATCTGCCCCAATCCTGCGGCGGCGAGCACTTCCGGGTTGGTCAGATCGATGCTGTAGGTATAGCTGCCGTCGGCATTCATGATGAGCGTGCCGTAGCGACCGATGAGCGGGACACCGACAGCACCGACGGCACCGCTGCCAGCCTCCGCTCCCACGCGGATACCGACGACCCGCAACTGATCGCCGCCATCGATGTCCGAATCGTTCGGCAGCACCGTGCCGCTCGTTTCCGGCGCAACGAACTGATCGCTGGCGACGCTGCTGTCATTGGCCGCGATCGGCGCGTCATTGGCGCCCTGGAGGGTGATCGTCAGACGCGCCTGCGCCATCTCACCCGCTACATCGCTGATGCGGTACGTGAAGACCTCGGTCAGCGTTTCGCCGGCCAGACGCAACGCCTGAACCGTCGGGTTGTCGTTGTCGATCACGTAACGGTAGCTGCCATCCGCATTCACCGTGAGCTGTCCGTAACGGCCCGCCAGAACCACTCCCGCACCGGCAGTGACGCCCGCCTCGCTCGTGACATCGATCACGCGCAACAACTCGCCATTGGCGGCGCTGTCGACGTCGCTGTCGTTGTCGATGACGTTTCCGACGGCATCCGAGCCTGCCGTGCCGTTGTTCACTCCGCCGGCTTCGATACCCGTCGCGGCGTCGTCGACTGCGACCGGTGTGTCGTTGCGACCATCGATGGTGATGCGCAACTCCGTGGACGACTCGGCACCCCAGAAGTCCGTGACGGTGTACGTGAAGATGTCGACGACCGTCTGGCCGCTGATCCGCAGTGCCTGCACTTCGGGCAGCAGGTTGTCGACGGCGTACTGCCACGTGCCATCGGCTGCGAGGGTGAGCGCGCCGAAGCCGCCGCGAAGTACGGTTCCCACCGTGCCCGCGGTGCCGGTGCCGGCGAGTTCGCCGGTACGGATCGCAGTGACATTGAGTATGTCGGCCTCGATGTCGCTGTCGTTCGCCAGCACATTGCCGGTGGGATCGACGCCCGGGACGGCATTGGCATTGCCGCCTGCTTCGACGGCGTCGCCGGTATCGGCAACGACGACGGGCGCTTCGTTACGACCCCGGATGAGGATCGTGAGCTGTGCCAGGTCCGTGCCCCCACCGAGATCCGTGACTTCGTATGTGAAGCGCTCGGTGACGAACTGCAATGGGCCGAGCGCCTGGATGACCGGATGCAGCGAATTGACACGGTAGATATAGCTGCCATCGGCGCCGATGATCAGTTCGCCGTAGGTACCGCTCAGCAATGCACCATTGCTGGCATCGGTGTCGCTGTTGACCGGATTCAGGGTGCCGCCCGCGGCCTCGTCGCCGGTGCGGATTCCGCTCAGCCGCAGCACATCGTCGCGATCCACATCCGAGTCGTTCGGCAGCACATTGCCGCTCGGGTCGCGCCCCGTATTCGACGCATTCTGCGCCACTGCGTAGTTGAGATTGTCCTGCGCCACCGGCGCATCCCAGGCGCCGCGCACCACGACGTCGAGTTGCGCGAGGCTGGTGTCGCCTGCCGCATCCCGCATGCGATACGTGAACGTGTCGACCACGACATCGCCCGGCCGCAGCGCCTGCACGATCGCGGAACCGTTGTTGACCACGTAGGTGAACGTGCCGTTGACATTGAGCAGCAGCGTTCCGTAGGTGCCCGCCACTGCGACCGGTCCATTCACATCATCAAGGTCAGTGCCCGAGTTGAGACCACCGGGCCCGACACCGGCAACCAGGCGAGTGTCGCCGCCATCCACGTCGCTATCGTTGTCGAGCAGGTTGCCGGCGGGATCCACTCCCGGCGTGGCGTTTGCCGTACCGCCCGCCTCCACCGCGAAGCGCGTCACGTTGTGTGCGATGGGCGTGTCGTTGCGGCCATGTATTTCGACCGTGAGCGTCGCAAACCGGGTCGCACCGTCCTGGTCGCGCACCGCATACGTGAACTGCTCGTCCAGCGTGTCGGTCGACAACCGCAATGCTTCGACGACGGGATTGTCGTTGTCGACGACATAGGTGAACGAGCCGTCGGCATTCAGGGTCAGCGTGCCGTATGCGCCGGCGAACGCGGTGCCGGCGGCAGCAAATCGCGCGCCCTGGCGCACGCCGACCACGGCGAGCGATTCGCCGAAGGCATCGACGTCGCTGTCGTTGTCGAGGACATTGCCCACCGGATCGACGCCCGGGATCCGGTTGTTCAGTCCAGACGCTTCCACCGCTCGCGCCGTGTCATTGACAGCCACCGGAGCGTCGTTTGCCCCCGTGATCGTGATCGTCAGCGTCGCGCGATCTTCGGCGAGCAAGGCATCGGCCACCGTGTAGCTGAAATAGTCGGTGAGCGTGTCGCTGATGCCACGCAGCGCCTGCACGTCGGCCAGCGTTTCGTCGACGCGGTAGTTGAAACTGCCGTCCGCATTGAGCGTCAGCCAGCCGTAAGCGCCGCGCAGTTCGCTGCCGACGACGCCAGTCGTTCCCGTGCCATCTTCGGTGCCGGTGCGCACCGAAGACACCACCTCGGTCTCGTCGTTCAGATCGACGTCGGTGTCGTTGCCCAGCACATTGCCGCTGGCGGCCTGTCCGGGCCGGTTGTTGTTGACGCCCCCGGATTCGACCGCGGTCGCCGCATCGTCCACGGCGACCGGCGTATCGTTGCGACCGCTGATGACCACGACGATCTCGGCGGAATCGCTCTCGCCGTTCGGATCGGCGATTGTGTACGTGAAGCGATCGATCAGCAGGTCGCCCGGTTCGCGCAGTGCCTGGACGGCCGCATTGGCATTGTTCACCACATAGGTGTACGTGCCGTCCGCATTGAGCGTCAGGGCGCCATAACTTCCGTCGAGCGCCTCACCGATCGTCCCCGCCGTGCCCGTGCCGGCCGACGGGCCGGTGCGGATGGCAACGGCACTCAGGGGATCGCCGTCCGGATCCACGTCCTGATCGAGCACGTTGCCGCCCGGATCGGTACCGGGTGACTGGTTGTCGATGCCGCCGGCTTCGACGGCGAGGACCACATCGAGTTGCGCCAGCGGCGGATCGTTGACGCCGCGAATGGTGATGGTCAGCGTTGCAGTGTCGGTCAGACCGCTGGCGTCGACGATCTCGTAGGTGAACTCGTCAATGCGGGTCTCACCGGGCAGCAACGCCTGCAGAACCGGATCGGTGCTGTCGACATCGTAGAAGAACGAACCATCCGCACCGATACGCAGTTCGCCGAATGTGCCAGCGAGCGAGGTGCCATTCGCCTGCGATGTGCCGCCCGCCACGGCGATCAGCGACCCGCCCGCACCTTCATTGCCCGCGCGGACGCCTCGAACCGTCAGCAGCGTATTGGGACGATCCGTGCGATCGACATCGGTATCCACGCCATTGCCGCCCGGCTGGTCGACCGTGCCGGTGCGACTGGGGAAGAGGATCACGTTGCCGGTGGGATTGTTCTCATTGGCTGCGTTGCCTCCGGCACCCACCTGCGCCGACGCCGCATCGTCGCTGGCCACCGGATTGTCCTGCGTGCCGCGGATGACGATGTGCAATTCCGCGAGATCGCTCAGACCCGCCGCATCCGTTACCTGGTAGCTGAAATATTCATTGAGCTGATCGCCGGGTACGAGGCGCTGCACCGAGGTGTTCGTATTGTCGACGACATAGCGGTACGTGCCGTCGGCGCCGATGGTCAAGGTGCCGTAGGTGCCCGCGATCACGGCGCCGTCGGCGCTGGTCGTGCCGGCGGTCACCGCGACGAGATCGCCGGACACCGTCTCGCGCAAGGCGCGAATGCCCGTGACGGATCGCGACTCGCCATTGGCGACAGTGTCCACGTCCGTATCGTTGGCGAGGACATCGCCCGTGGCATCGTTGCCGCCTGAACCATTCGCGATACCACCCGCCTCGTCCGCGACGCCCTCGTCGTTGACGCCGACCGGCGCATCGTTGGCGCCGCTGATGGTGACGGTGAGTGTTGCAGTTCGCTGCACGCCCGCGACATCCGCCATCGTGTAATCGAAGGCTTCCGTCAGCGTCTGGCCAGAGAGCCGCAGTGCCTGCACGTCCGGATTCGCATTGTCGACCACGTATTCGTAGGCGCCGCTGGTGGCAAGGGTCAGCGTGCCGTACTGGCCGACGAACGAACGGGTACCGACGGACGGCAGCGCGCCCTGCGAACCGCCGGCCAGGCCGGCGCTGATGACCCGCAGCACATCGCCGTTGGTTGCGATGTCGACGTCGGTGTCGTTGCCGAGAACATCGCCGCGCGGATTGACGCCGGCCGCAGCATTCGCGGTGCCGCCGGCTTCGCGCGCCGCCGCCATATCGTTGTTTGCCACCGGATCGTCGTTCACCGCGGCGACGTTGATCTGCAGCGTGTCCTGGTCGGCCAGCGCATCCTGCGGATTCTCGCCGGGAATGCCGTCGCCGTCGGCATCGCCGAAACCGCCGCGATCGACGGTGCGGACCGTGAGCGTGTCGCTGCCGTTGAAATTGCCGTTGCCGAGATACAGCAGATTGGCGAGCGCCTGGTTGAGCGCCGTGAGCGTGCCCGACAGCTGCAGTGTCGCCGTGCCGGCACCTGTTGCCGTCACGCCGCCGGGCGTACTGGACAGACTCAACGTTCCGTGCAGAACACTCAGTGTGATGTCGAGCACGCCGCCGGCCGCATCGATATCGGCGACGGACAGTCCGGCAATGGCGAGCTGCGTGTCTTCGACGGCCGACTGCGTGCCCGGCAAGGTATTCACCGGCGCGTCGTTGAGTTGCACATAGCCGGCATTGGCCGTGCCCGTGGCCGCTTCGCCGAGCGTGATTCCGACCTGTCCGAGCGTGCTGCCGTCGGTATCGATGCGCACGCGCAGATCGCCGATGGGCTGCGGATAGCTGATCGTTCCCGTCGGCGTGTCGATGCGGAACACGCCGGCCGGCAGGACGCCGAAGCGGTACTGGCCGCTCGCGTCCGTGGTGGTCGAGAACTGCAGATTGTCGGCGGTGGTGTCGAGATTGCCGTCGGCACCGGCCCAGGTCAGCGTCACGGTCTGGCCCGCCAGCGCAGGACCATCGGGTGTCGCGCTGGCAGTCGCGGACGCCGTGTCGTCCCACAGCGTGCCGCTGATGACGCCGAGTCCAGCGCCTTCCGTCAATATATAAGTGTTGGGTGCCGGTCCGGTGCCGATGCGTTCGCCGCCGCTTGCGCCATCCGTGCCGACGGCCGAACCGCCCCAGCTCGTGAACGTCTCCGGCAGACTCGACCACGTCAGCGTCGCGTTGCTGACCGCCACGGTCGCACTGTTCGGCAGACTGACTTCGTACACCACGCGGACTGCCGTTCCCGGAGCGAGCTGTGCAAAGTCCACAGTCACGCCGCTCGTGGTTCCCGCAGTGACTCCGGACGGAAGGTTGCCCGGGCCGTAGACCGTGCCGCCGATCTCGACACTCACGATCGAATAACCGGTACCGCCGGGAAAACTGTCGGTCAGCCGCGTATCGAACGCCGCGATGCCACCGTTCTGCGCAAACGCCACCGCCACGGTGGCGCTGCCGCGCGCGCCCGTCGGGTTGGGATCGAAGCTGATGATCCGTTTGTCGATGCCGCCGAACGAGGGTTCGACGATGTCCTCATTCAGCGTTCTGGAATCGGAAAGTTGCTGGCTTCCCGAGCGGTCCAGCGCCGAGGCCGACAGCGACATGCCTGCCACGTTCGAGGTCAGGTTCAGCACGCGCACATTGAACTCGAGTGATATGCCCTCCAGGTTCTGATCGCTTTCGCTGTTGAGCAGCGAGCCCAGGTTGAACGTGAGTACGGTGTTGCCGTTGCCATCCGTGGTGACGACGATCTGCGACGCGTTCAGCACACCGGTCGGCGCCGCACCGGACAGATCCGCCGCGATCGGATTGGCCAGCGGACTGTTCTCGTCGCCGACGACGGCGAGCACGCCGCCCGTGATCAGGTTGCCGACGTCGGTCGTCAGTCCGCCATCGGACAGAAAAGCGATGCGCGTGGTGCCATCGTTGATGAAACCGAGACCATTCTGCAGCGTCACCTGGATGCTGTAGTCGCTCGTGCTGCCCTCCGGGATCAGGGTCACGACGCGATAGCGAATGACTTCGCCGATCGTCACCGTTTCACGGTCGGCATCGGTTGTGGCGGGCGCCGGCGTGTCCGGCAGGCCGCCAATGCGCGAAATCAGCGTGGTCTGCGCCACAGTCACGGTGGCGGTGGCGCTGCGGCGATAGTCGTTGAGCACACCGCTGTTCAGATTGCCATCGACGCCGGTGCGTTCTGCCGGATCGACGCCGTTCAGGCTGGTCCATTGCACGGAAGCGACGTTGTCGAAACCCGGCTGACCGACAGCGCTCCCGGTGACGGTGCCGCTGACCCGCAAGGTAATGCTGCCGCCGCGAGCGATGTCGATGTTCGCGCCGCCGACCGTTCGCAGTTGGCCGCCGACCAGTTCGAAATCGGCGCCGCCATTGTGGGTGGCACCGCCGGCATAGGTCACGCTGACCAGCGACAGATTGGCAAGCTCGCCCGGCAAGGTGTCGATAAAACTCAGGTCGAAGGCGTCGATGTCGCTGCCGGCCGTGCCATTGGCAATGACGATCGTGTACTCGACACTGTCGCCCTCGTCGACGCCGACCGGCCGGCCCGTCGTCACGACGGTCTGCGTGATCTGCAGCGTCGGCTCCTGGATCGTGACGGTCGGCGCGCCGCCGGCGAGTGACACGGTGCGATCGATGGCCGTACTGCCATTGGCGGTATCGCCGTCCGGATCGCTGAACAGCGCGCGAGCACTGTTCTGTCGCGACACATTGGCCTGATTGGCGGCGACATTGCCGGCAATCAGCTGCAGCCGGATGACGAAGGTATTGTTGGCGACATTGTTGTCGGCGAGCGCGCTGGCGGCGCTGAAGGCCAGGCTGAAGCCGACACCGTCATCGCCCGGCGTGCCGGACAGTCCTGCGAATGCGCCCGCAGTCACGGTGCCGCCGAAGTCGGCGTTGAGCGCCGTGCTGCCGGCGGCGCTGGTGATGACCTGGTAGCCGGCGCCGCCATTGAAGCTGGTATCCAGGCGCATGCCCGCCGGAATCAGGTCTTCGACGCGGAACGTCTGGCTCGTGCCTTCGGGCAAGGTGACGATGACGTCGTACAACATGCGTTCGCCGACGACGAGCGTGCTGCCGGTGGTGTGCGGCGCGCTCGAATCGCCATCGTCGAGACTGCCGCCGGCAAAGTTCTTGCGGATCTCCGGGCTCGCGACCTGCTGGTCTGCGGTGTCCCTCAGATCCACGGCGGTGAAATCGGCGCCGCCGTCGACACTGGCGTAGTTGCTCAGCGTCGCGGTGCTTTGCAGGGTGCGCGCGGCGGCGATGGCGTTGTCGACGGTCGCGTCATAGGTGATGACGACGACGTTGGTACCGTTGGCATCCAGCCCGGTTCCCGCGCGACCCGGCAGCAACGAACCGATGCTTCCCGCATCCAGGAAGGTAATGGCCGTGCCGCTGACGCTGTAGTCGACGCCGGCGACCAGTGCCGTGCCGTCGCCGCGATAGATCTGCAGATTCGCCGCAGAGAGCGAGCCGCCGACGAAGCTCAGGCCTGGCGGCAACGTGATGGACGTGGTTACGTCATACGCCGCACCGCCGCCCGAGTTCTCGATGGCGGTCGCGAGTCGCACGACATCGCCCGCATCGATGCCCGTGACGCTGCCTTCGATGGCGGCCAGATCGGTGATGCTGCCGGTGAACGGCACGCCGCTCGTGCCCGGTGCACTCCAGGCGCCGGTCGTTCCCGTCACCGCGCCGTGGCTGGCGGCAACGACACCGTGGCGCATGGCAAGCAGCGGCTCGGCGATCGACTGAATGGCGACGGCATCGGTCGACACGATGGGCGCGTTGCCGATGGTCGTCACCTGGCTCGACTGTGCGACCACGGCCACCGTCCGCTGATCGGCGAACGGCACATCGCTGACACGCAGAGTGAATTGCACCTCGATCCGCTGAGACGTGGCTTCGGCAAGATCGCCGAAATCGAAAACGACGGCATTGCCCGCAGCGCTGCTTACGGCGACGGTAGTGACGGCCGCCGTGTTTCCCGAGCCGAAGGTCCACTGCCCGGCCCCGGTTCCCTGCGTCCAGGCAATGCTCGACACATCCAGCACCGGCAGCGGCAGGTTGGCCGACAGACTGAACTGCTCGAAGTCGCCGGTGACCAGATCGTAGGCCAGCGTGAAGGTCACGAGATCGCCGGGTCGCAGTTCGCCATTGGCCGGCGGCGCGGCACCGTTGACCATGGTGATGTCGATATCGACGTTGTTCGGCTCGATGGTGGTCGTGGTCGAGGACTGGTCCGACACCACGCCGCCGGTGAGATTGATGCGATCCTCGGCCACCGTCGCCGTGACTGTCGCCGAATTGCTCACCGTGTCGCCTTCGTTGATGTCGCTCTGCGGATAGCTCCCTGAATACTGCTGGCTGACGAGCGTGCTGTAGGCGATCACGGCGACCGTCGCCGCCGTCAGATCGTCATCGAAGGCCAGATCGCCCGGCAGCGCGCCTTCCGTCGTCGTCGCATCGCGGATCGATCTCGCGACATCGAACGTGATCGTGGTCGTGCCGTCCGGATTCACCACCGCGGTATTGACCAGCGCCAGGGTGCGCAGATTGCCGCCGACATTGATGCTCAGCGTCGGCGTGCCGATGAGCGTCTGTCCGTCGCTCAGCTGATCGACGATGGTGAACTGTCCCTGTCGCAGCAGATTTTCGCCGAAGGCGAAGTAGTCGGAGATCTGCAGGTTGAGCGTGTACTGCAGCGTGTCGCCGGGCGTGACGCCCGTGTGACCGAGATCGACCTGCAGCGACACTTCCTTGTGCAGCGTGATGGAACTCGCGGTGAAACTGCCGCCCGCTCCGGTACCGGTGCCGCTGAAGTCGATCTGCGTATTCGGCGGTGTGACATCGCGCGGATCGAGCGGCGTCCACGAACCCGTGGCCGTCGGGGGCGCGAAGGTGATGGTCCGGTCCGCGCCGCTCACCGGATCCAGCACCGGCAGGCCGTCGGCATCCGACTCCGGCACGTAGAACCCCACCTGCGTCGTGGTCGGTCCCGTCAGCGTCGCGTACTCGATGGTGTACGAATCCAGGAAGATGATGTCGCTGGCAATCGCCGCCTGGATTTCCACGGCGCCCGTGATGACACTGCCATCGTGCAGGGTGATCGATGTCAGCGTGCCGCCGCTGCCCGGCACAATGGACGTCACCTGCACGGCCGTGGGCAACGGCTGGGTGATGACGACATTCGTCAGGCTCTGCCCCGCCGCCGGCGTGACCGTTACCGTCTGCGTGTGCGGAAAGTTTTTGCCGGTCGAGGTTTCGCCTTCGGTCATGTCGATCGACTGCTGCAGCGTGACCAGCGTCGGATGCACGACGAACGGATGCAGCGCGCCTTCGAACAGGCTCGGGTCGGTATCCGGATTGTTGAGCGCATCGTTGCCGAACTGGAAACCGCCCCGTGCATTGATCGTCAGATCCGCGGCGCCATCGGAGTACTGCGTGTCCGCGAGTTCGCTGAGCGTCGCCGTCACCTGGATGGCAATGGTCGGCTGATCGGGGGACACGCTGGAGAACGGCAGCTGCAAGACAACGAACTGATCGCCTGGTCGCATGCCGAACGTCGCGGCGTTCAACACCACGGGCGCTCCGGTCATATCCACAGCCAGCGGATGAGTGGCGTTGCCCGCGGCGTCGAAGGTCGATACGAAAGACTTGATGGTGTTGCCGAGATAACTGGCCGATACGAACGTGACGCCATCGTCGCCATCGCGGCCCGTGGCCGGAATGAACAGGTCGACGAACGGTCCGAACCCGATGGGCGGCGCCGGGTTGGAGAAGTTGACGGTGAACGTGAACTGCCCGCCGATCGCCACATCCGTGCCGCCGGAAGACAGACTCACGGTGGCAGCCAGCAGGCCATCGAAGCCGTCGAGTGCCGCACTGCTCAACGCCAGCGACTTGTCGATATCGCCGCTGACGACTTCTAGTGTCCAGTCGCCACCGTGCGATGCGCTGCCGGTGTTGTCGTCGGATGCGCCGACGTCGGCGCCCGTCGTACGCGCAAGCTGGTCGACGAGGTCCCGGCCCGACGCGCCCGCACCGACGTTGCAGCCATAAAGCTGAATGTCAGCGCCTTCCGACAGATTCCCGCGCCACGCCCCGATCGCCGACGACATGTCGCGCACGCTTTCTGCCGTGAACGTCGTTCGGCCGAGAACGAACTCGCCCGCCGAACCGTGGGAGAAAACCTGGATGGAGTCGACGTTGCCGATCTGCTTCAGTGCCGTGGAGATCGCAGCGACGGCGTCCTGGTTGCTGTCGACGATCAGGACATGCGTTCCCTGGGGCAGATCGGCAAGAAGCTGTTCGCGATTCTCGAGATGACTGTCGAGAACCACCAGTTGCCTTGCAGGCTCGCGAGCGCCTTCCACCGGCGACTGCGGTTGAACTGCGGCGTCGTGATCCTGCGTCGCCGCATGAGCACTATCGTTCTGGTGGTCAGCAGCCACCGCCGCAGCGGCGTCAAACAGGATCCGCGGCTCCAGCGCGAGCGCATGTTTCTGTGGTCGGAACAGACTCGCTGTGCTGGCTATCCCCATCAGTCGATTCCCTTGCACATTCCTCGGCACATTCTTCAGATGGCCGACTCCTCAAGCCATTGATCGGCCAGCAGGAAACGGCACATTGAATGAACGGTAGGCAAGTATCGGCGTGTGCGCCACCCGCGACAGTACGTATCGTGGGCAGACATCGCCGCTGCGCGGCACGCGCTGTCGTCGCGGTGAATCCGGGATCGAGAGAAGGGCCAATCACTCGATGCATCGATGATGCGAGCGGT
>CAYWHG010000022.1:0-12490 GCA_964457865.1 uncultured Steroidobacter sp. | reverse complement strand
GAATCCGGGATCGAGAGAAGGGCCAATCACTCGATGCATCGATGATGCGAGCGGTCACGACACGCGGCATCGCGAGATCGCGACAGGGGATCTCATGAAATCGACACGTTTCTTCGTCGCGATCGTCTGTGAAGGACGTCGATCCCATCGTCATCGAGATTCCGCCGGCGACCGGCGGTTCGATAACGGGCAGCATCATGGACTATTGGCAGATGCCGCTCGAAGGTGCCGGCACCGCCGGTGTCGACAAGGGCAAGGGTCGTGCTCGACGCACCATTCCTGCGACACCCGCTTCTTCGAATCGCTCGACCGGATGGTTCAGTACGAGCCTTGGCTGGAACGCTCTGGGTACTGCCAGACATCGAAAGGGCCAGCTGGCAATGGAAATGGGGACATTCCTTATTTCTGCGGTGCTCACCCAGATATTGCGATCCCGTCCGGTTCACTCGCTGCCTACGATGCGCAGATGCCAAGGACTGCGCGCTCGATGGTCGCCGGACATTGCTACCACCTGATCAACAGGGGCAACAATCGCGCGCGGATCTTCCATGAGTCGGCGGACTATGCGGCGTTTCTGGCGCTGATGCGCGAAGCGGACGAGCATGTGCATCTGCCGATCCTGGCGGCCTGCCTGATGTCGAATCACATTCATCTGGTCGTTCGGCCGGCGGCGGACAGCGACGTGTCGCGCTGGACGCATTGGCTGTTCACGACGCATGTGAGTCGGTATCACCGCAAACACCAGACCTGCGGCCGCGTGTGGCAGGGCCGGTTCAGAGCCTTCGCGATCGAGGAAGACGAGCATCTGCTCACGGTGATGCGCTATGTCGAGCGCAATGCGTTGCGTGCCCATCTGGTCGAGCGTGCCGAGCACTGGCTGTGGGGCAGTCTGCGCTGGCGCTATTCCGACACTCCACCGATAACACTGGAGCCGCCGCCCCTGCACCTGCCTTCGGAATGGCTCGGCTATGTGAATGAACCGCAGACAGCGGAGGAAATGTCAGCCATCCGTGCGTGCGTCAATCGGCAACGCCCCTTCGGCTCCTGCGGATGGGTGGAGCGCAAGACCCGGGACTTTGGGCTTCCCCTTGCCTCGGTAGGCAGACCAAAGCGCAGAAACGGAAATGGGGACATTCCTTGATTTCGCCGATCGTGCTCATGCGTCCGGAGTGGTTGCGAAATAAGGAATGTCCCCATTTCCGGAATCACGGCTTCTTTGGCGGGCACACGTTGTTCGCGTGGCGGAAGGCCAGACGCCATTGGCCGTCGTGGTTCATCCAGACGTTCGTGTACCGACGACGCAGCGTTTCTCCTGCATTCGGTGCGCCCTGGGCAGGAACGACAGTCTCGTCGCCCATGACGACGACCATGTCGCGGTAGAACAGGAATGCTTCCGGGCGCCGTTCGAATCGCGTGTAGCGGATGACGCCCTGCCCGATGAGATCGAGCAGCTCCCGCTTTTCCTTGACGATCCGGTTGGTGGGATGGTTGACGGTGACGTCATCGTCCATGAGCTCGTCCAGCGCGGCCGCGTCGCCTTTGAAGATCGCCTCGGCGTGCGCCATGTCGAGCCTGCGTATCTGGCTTTCCAGTGCAGCATCCGGCGCAATCTCCGCGGCGAATGCGCCACTCAGCATCAGCATCCCGACCGCAACTACGACTAGGCGAGAACTGCTCATGAAGCCCCCTGACCGCTATCGAGTTCGAAGACCGGCACTGTCGGATGCCCGGTCGCAGGCGGTCAATCGGGAAATGGGGACATTCCTTGATTTCCTCGATCTTGCATTCCTTCGGCCGGAATCATTGCGGCTGCGAAAATAAGGAATGTCCCCATTTCCTAGCGCTTGAGCTTGTAGGCGACGACTGAGTCGCCCATGGTGGACTGGTACATGCTGTGGCCGCCGGCGGGGATCACGACGTACTGCTCGCCGCCTACTTCATACGTCACCGGCACACCCACGCCCGCCGCCGGCAACGGCGCTTTCCACAGTACCTTGCCGGTGCGCACATCGAACGCGCGCAGCGTGTTGTCGAGCGTGTAGCCGATGAACACGAGGCCGCCGCCGGTCACGAGCAGGCCGCCCGCACCCGGCGTACCGAGTTCGAGATCCATGTCCCACGGCGGGCTGAACGGCAGCATGCTTTCAATGCTGCCCAACGGCACTTCCCACACGATCTTGCGCTGAACCAGATCGACGGCGGTCAGTGCGGCCCATGGCGGCGCGGAGCACGGCGCGCCGAGCGGCGACAGCAGCGGTTCGATCTTCGGCGCATACGGCGAGCCGGTGTCCGGGAAGATCATCGGGCCGCCGGCTTCGATGGACTGCGAATCCTTCAGCTGCGCCTTGTCGCGTGGCACGAGCGTGAGGATCGCGGGCACGCGGTTCGACGGCACGACCATGATGCGGCTCGCAGGATCGTAGGCGCCGCCGCCCCAGTTCGGTCCACCGCCCATCGAGGGCGAGAAGATCGTGCCCTTCTCGCTCGGCGGCGTATAGATCGTGCCGTGGTTGTACTGCGCGACCTTGCGACGGCACAGCCAGCGATCGATGAACGTGAAACCCCAGGCATCATCGGGCGAGAAGCTCTGCGGCGCGACGGTCGGCATGCCTTCCGGGAAAGGCTGGGTCGGCGAGAGTTTTTCGCCTGCCGCAGCATCGCCTTGCGGCACCGGACGTTCGACGATCGGCACCAACGGTCTGCCCGTCGCGCGATCGAACATGAAGATCAACCCCGTCTTGTTGTTCTGCACCAGCGCCGGGATCGTGCTGCCATCCGGCTGCGGCAGATCGATCAGCAGCGGCGCACTCGGCGTGTCGTAGTCGAAGACATTGTGATGCACGAACTGGAAGTGCCACACGACTTCGCCCGTCGTTCCTCTGATCGCGACGATCGATGAGGTGTAGCGGTTGTCGCCCGGACGTCCACCGCCGTAGAAATCACCCGAAGGGCTGGTAGTCGGCAGGTACACAAGATCGAGCGCCTGATCGACCGACATCGTCGACCACACATTGCCGCCGCCATGGCCGTCGGTGCCCTTGCCCCAGGTCGACATCGCAGGATCTGCCGCATCGCGCGGTACCGGATCGAATTCCCAGCGCGGCGCGCCGGTGCGCGCATCGAACGCCAGCACGCGACCGCTCGGCGCCTGCACGCGCTGGTTGTCGGCGACGGCGGAACCGACGACGACCACATCATTCACGACCGCCGGCTTCGAACCTGCGACGACTTCACCGGCAAAGATTTCCGGCCGCGTCGGTTGCATCTGCACCTGACCGCCGTCGCCGAAGTCCGCGCAGCGCTGACCGGTCTTCGCATCGATCGCAACCAGACGATAGTCCGCCGTGCCGAGGAAGATGCGCGATCGGCAGGCTGCATCTGCCGCCGCCTGCGTATCGACCCAGTGCGAAATGCCGCGGCATTTCTGGGTACCGACCTTTGCGTCCTGCGGATCGAACGCCCAGCGCTGCTTCCCGGTCTGCGGATCGATCGCGATCAGGCGCCGCGAGATCGTACAGACAATGAGATTGCCGTCGATCAGGCTCGGCTGATCTTCGAAAGCAATGAGCTTGTCGGGGACTTTCTGCGGCGGCACTTCACCGGTGTGGAATTCCCACGCCTGCTCCAGCTTCGACACCGTGCCGGTGTTGATCTGGTTCAGCGGCGAATAGTTGGAGCCGAGTTGGTGCTGATCGACCGTTGCCTGCGCGCCGGCGCCGGCTGCACCCAACGTCAGAATCAGGGCTGAAAGTGCCACCCACGACTGGGTTCTGCGAACACGCTGAATACCGTAGAACATCATGAGCCTGGTTCCCCCGCTGGCCGCTTCGCTGGTGGGGTCCCAAGCGTGCGGATTCACTGTGATGGTAGATATGGTACACAGTGTTTCATATTTTTGGCCAGCGCCGTCGGATCAGATGAAGATCTCCACGGGGTAGCACGGGGTTGGAAGAACCGAGATGTCTTCCTGGTCCATTGATCCTTCCCCGTGTCCCCCGTGGAAATTCTTCGTTCCCTGTCAGGCGAGCAGTTCGGTGACCGTGCGATTCGTCTCCATCGACAGCGCACCCCAGCGATCCGTCTGCAGACCCATCGCCTGCTGCACCGTCAGACCAATGCGCGTGATCGGATCGGCCTTGCCATCCAGATGGAAGCCCGTGCGTACTCGTCCGCCCGCATTGCCGGCGATCATGACCGGAATGCCCTCCACCGCATGCGCCTTGGCGATCGAACAATCCGAATGCGCCAGGACCAGGCAGTGATCGAGCAGTGTGCCGTCGCCTTCGGGAATGGCCGACAGCTCATCGAGGAATTCACGCCAGGCGAGCATGCTGCGCGTCGCGAACCACGCATGCTCCTTCTGAAAGCCGAGATGCGGATCGACCGGCTCTTCGTGCGTCAGCGTGTGATGGGTCGTGGTGGAACCGGTGCGACGCAGGTTGGATGCCGTGTCCGACAGCAGCACATTGAAGACCTTCGTCTGATTGCACTGCAGGGCCTTGGCCAGCAGGCCCGCCATCAACTTGTGCGTCACCATCACGTGATCCATCTCGGAATCCAGCACGAAACCGCTGGGCTCCTGCGGCATCGTGAAGTTCTGCACCGGTGCCGGCGGTTCGAGCTGAATCGCGAGTTGCTGTTCGAGCTGACGCAGCGACGAGAAATATTCGTCGAGGCGCCGACGATCTTCCGTACCCACTTCCCGCATCAACCGCTTGCGATCTTCCTGCACCGCCGACAGCACGCTCTGGCGCGCCATCGTGCGCGGATCGGGCGTGAACTCGGCCGCATTCGGATCCTGGAAGCCATCGACGAAGATGCGCCGGTACAGCGCAAGCGGTGACATCTCGCTCGGATTCGGCGATCCCGCCGCGCGGTAGGAATACGAACGATCGATGCCCGCGGTGCTGACTTCGATCGACTGGAAGCGCGTGCCCTTGCTGATGGCATCGCTGATCAGCACGTCGAGCGTCGGGGCCTTGACGATTTCATTCGGCACCGGCACGCCGGTGCGCAGTCCAAGGCAGCCGGTGATGTGCGGCTTGTTCGCCACGCCATCGAGCTTGACGTCGAAGCCGCTGAGAATGGCAAGCCGGTCGCGATACGGTTCGAGCGGCTTGAGGTCCTCGGGCATCGCGTACCCCGTGCCGGTCGAGGTCGGAATCCACTTTTCCGGAATGAAGCCGCAGCCCCAGATCCAGGTGCCGAAGCGGGTGGGGATGCGCTGCCCCGTCGCTGCCATGGCCTGACCGCTGCTGTTCAGGAAGCAGTCCAGATACGGCAGCGCGACGCCGACCACGGCACCGCGGACGAGTCCTCGCAATACGCTGCGGCGAGTGAGCTTGCTCATGAACGATCTCCGGTCTGCTGCGCAACCTGTTCGTAGTCCCCGCCGGCTTCTTCCGCCGTCGGGGAAATGGCAAAGAAGTTTTCGCTCAGCGCGATGGTGCGCATGAGGTCGGGCACGCGGAAGCCGTGCGCCGCGAAGGACTTGTTGAGGTAATCCATGTACGACCGCTCTTCCATTTCGGTATCGCGACCCACTGCATAGCGATAGATCTTCTCGACCAGGCAACGCGGCGTTTCCGGATGATCGTGAAACGCCTGGCCCAGCCCTTCGGGCGTCGTGAAATCGATGCCGTCGAGCGAGCCGCTGGCATCGATGCGCGCGTCATTCTCCGTCGTGCGATACGTGCCGAGCCCGTCGTAGTTCTCGAGCGTCAAACCCAGCGGATCCATGATCTTGTGGCAGCCGGCGCAGGACGGATTCGTGCGATGCACGTCCAGCCGGTCGCGGGCCGTCGGCATGCTCGCGTCCACTTCCTGGACCACGGAGAAGTCGACGTTGGGCGGCGGATCCGGCACTTCCTGGCAGAGGAACAGTTCGCGCATCGCCTTGCCGCGCAGCGTCGGGGACGACTGACCCGGATGCGAGTACAGCGCGAGGAAGGCGACGTGCGACTGAATGCCCGCACGATGACTGCTCTCGGGGAAGACGCTCTTTTCCCAGCCGTTGCGCGTCGGCACCGGCACGCGATACACGATGCCGAGCGCGCGGGTCAGATGCGCCTCGCGCGTCGTGAACAGGTCGCGATAGTCGCCGTTCCGTTCGATCAGCAGATCCGTGATCGTGCGCAGCGTCTGTTCCTTCGCATCCTCCGCCACCGTGGAGTTGAAGGCCGGATAGACGACCGAGTCCTTCGCCAGATCGCCGAATTTGTCGAACTGCAGCATGTCGTCAAAGAACGCGCGCACGGCGGGCTCGAACAGCGGCGAGGCGATCAGGCGATCGACCTGGCGCTGCAGCCCCTTGCGCGAATCCAGTTCGCCCTCGCCTGCGGCGCGCAGCAATTCCCGATCGGGCGCCGAGTTGGTGAGGAAGTAGCTGAGCCGCGTCGCCTTCGACCACGCATCCAGTTCATGCGTATCGTCCGGATCGGACACGGGCTTCGTGCGCTCGATACGCAACAGGAATTCCGGCGAGACCATCATGCCGGCGAGCGCCAGTTCCAGTCCGGCGTAGAAGTCGCCGAGACGTTCCTGCCCTGCCTGCGCCATGTTCACGTACCCCGCGCTTTCATCCTGTGTCAGCGGCCGGCGGAACAGCAACGGGCCGTACTCATCCACGAAACGCCGCGCGCACGCCGCATCGAATGCAGCAGCAGTCGCGGGTTTGCACGGCACGAGCCGGTCGCGGTTCTTCTCCTCGACCACCGCAGCGGCAATGCCGAGGGCCGCGGCGTCGTACTGCTCGACACTGAAGGGCGACATGCCCGCCTCACTGGTGCCGACGGCCAGCAGTCCTTCCTGGCGCAAGCCGCGCTCGAAGCGTGCGGGGATGGTGATGTCGGATCCGAAGATAGCGGCGACCGTGGTGCGGTATTGCGATTCGGTCAGTCGGCGCATCACCGTCGGTCCACCGACAGCTTCCGGCTCGCGCAGCGAATCGCCGCAGCCGCTGAGCAAGGTCAGTGTCGCCAGAAACGCGATTCTGGGAAGCGTCGAAATCATGGTTTCGCAGGACTCGTCTTGCCGACCAGCTTGTCGTTGACACTGCCCGTTGCCACATCGACGACGAACGCCGGGACAGCCGAAATCGAATACTGGGTCGAGATCGACGTACAGCGGCCGTTCTCATCCGGATCGCCATCCGCATATTCGTAGAGCGCGTAGTAGACGCCAGGACAGGTGTAGCCGAGCACGCGTGCCGCACCATTGCCCGTGCCCAGCCGCAACGGCAGCGGTCCAGGCTCACCCTTGGCGGTCAGACCCTTGCGATAACCGAACTGGTAGTCGTACATCGTTTCCACCGGCGTGTAGCCGGCGAGATAGCCGTTCAGTACGCCGTCCTTCGACAGCGTCACCTGCAATCGCGCATTGTTCATCGCGCGTTCCATGTGCAGGCTGTTGGTGATGGTGTGGAAGCGCACATCGACCGGATCCGTCGTCAGCACGCCATCCTTGATGCGGCCGCGGGTCTTCGAGCGGAAGCGCGGATCCTGATCGATGGCATAGGTCGCATAGGGCAACGGCACGCGCGCGGGGCTCAACTGAATGGGATCGGCATTCGCGAAAATCCCGACGTCGACACTGTCGTCGTTGTGGATGTCGTCCACACCGTCGAGCGAGATCAGGATGCCCCAGGCACCGGTGAGCATTTCGATGGCATAGCCGTTCGACTGCCCCGTCGACTGATAGGAGCGGCTGCAGCCGACGACGCGTGCGAACTGGTTGTCGATGCCGCGCTGACCCTGCTTGCCGACCGCATCCTGATGCGGACATGCACGCGGTGTGGGCGTACCTGACTGCGAATCAACGCCGTCGATATCGATGCCATCGAGCGGGATGCTCGTCGACTTCATCGTACGGAAATTCGGATCGGGCGCGCCTGCCTCTGGATTCATGCAGAGGTTCTGGCCATTGGGCGCAGTGGAGACTTTCTTGCCGCCTTCGTTCAGGCGCTTCGCATAGGCTTCGTCCGACTCCGCCCGGCGTCGCTTGCCTTCGGCAGTCAGCGCGAAGATCTCTTCGACATTGCGCGACATGCCCTGCGGACACGCGCCCGTCTGGTCCGCATCATCGGCCAGCACATACTTGATGTCGGAGACGACGAATGCCGCCCGGCCGTTCTCGACGAAGGACGCATCCGCGTGCACGGCGAACGACACCAGCATTGCCGGCACGATGAGGAATCGCGCCAGATCGGCCGAACGGTTCACACGCCGCTTCGAAGCGGAAAACTGCATCGATACACCCCTTAACCGGATGGCCCTCACCAGATGGCCGCGTCATTCCGCACTGCACGATCGCCTGCCGTTCTCGTTCGCGGTAGACATTACTAACACCTGTGTTAGCATGTCAAACATTACTTTCACCGCTGTGAGTAACTACCGCCTATGGGCCGCCCGTTCACTGCCTCCGACGATGAGATCCTCGATGCCGCCAGAACAGTGATCGGCCGGCGCGGGCCGGACGGTTTCTCGGTCGCCGAAGTCGCGAGCGAAGTCGGCCTGTCGCGCGCCGCGATCATCCTGCGCTTCAAGAGCACGCATGCGCTCAAGGTCGCATCGCTGGAAAACATGGTGCGGCAGTTCGCGGCGATCCTGGAGACGCTGCCGCAGACACCGGGCGGCGACAACCTGCTGCGCGTGGCCGCCTTCATCGGCAGTCACATGCACAGCCGCGAAAGCAGCGTGCGTTTCTTCGCGAACCTCTACGGCTCCAACGTGCAGGATCGCGACTTGCTGCTGCTGGAACGTCAACGCGGGGTGGCACTGGATGCGGCGCTCGCGAAAGTCATGCCCGAAACAGCCGTGACCCGCGAATCGGCGGTTCTCGCTTTTCGCGCCCACCTCACCGGCACCATTACCGCGTGGCTCACGATGGATGATTCCGACTCGCGCCGTTACCTCGTCACGCGCACAGCCGAATGGCTGAAGCTGGCGCAGATCGGATTCAGCGAGCAGGTGGTGGAAGAACTGTGCTCGTCACCGCCCGCTGCAGCGCCGGCTCGTCCGAAAAAATCCGCGCGTGCGTCCAGCACCCGCCGCCGGAAAGCCTGATGTCGCCTCGTTCGCGCCGACTTGTCGCCACGGCGGCAGTGATCGTCCTGTCCACCGGCGCCATCGGTGCCGGCCTGTTGCGGCCCGGGCCTGCGCCCTCCCCGCCAGACATCGGCACGCTCGACGCGTCCGCGGAACGCGGGCAGTACCTCGCGACGGTCAGCAACTGCCACACCTGCCATACGACCAGCGATGGAGAACCGTTCGCCGGCGGCGTGCGCTTCCAGACGCCTTTCGGTGTGCTCTACTCCACCAACATCACCACGGACAACGCCACCGGCATCGGCGCTTGGTCGTTCCAGGATTTCCACGCATCGATGAAGCACGGCGTGCGACCGGACGGCACGCACCTGTATCCGGCGTTTCCGTATCCCTCCTTCGCGAAACTGACCGACACCGACATCGCCTCGATCTGGCTCTACATGCAGACGATCGAGCCGGTGAGCGCGTCCGCGCGGGAAAACGACCTGGGCTTTCCATACAACCTGCGCTTCGGCCTGCGCGCCTGGAACCGGCTGTTCCATGACACCGACACCTACGTCGAGGATCCCGCGCGCTCCGCCGAATGGAACCGCGGCGCGTATCTCGTGCAGGGACCGGCGCACTGCGGCGCCTGTCACACGCCGCGCAATCTGCTGGGCGCCGAGCGCGACGAGCGGGCGCTGAGCGGCGGCACGTTCCATGACGAAGTCGCTCCGCACAAGGTCCGGCAATGGTCGGCCGTGAACCTGACACCGTCGAACGCCGGCCTCGGCCAGTGGAGCACCGATGAGATCGTGTCGTACCTGAAGGAAGGCGAAAGCGCGCGGGCGGTGGTGCACGGTCCGATGACCGAAGTCGTCATGAACTCCACGCGCCATCTCGAGGACGCCGACGTGCGTGCCATTGCCACGTATCTCAAGGAAATGCCGGCGCTCGCGGGATCAACCGGCAGGAAGGCCGACAAGGAACAGCTCAAGGCCGGCGAAGTGACCTACACCGTCCATTGCGGCACCTGTCATCTGCCGACGGGCCTGGGCGATGAAGTCATGGGCGTGACACTGGCCGGCAACGCCATCGTGCAGGCGGACGATCCATCGTCGCTGATCAATGTCGTGCTCTACGGCCCACGTTTGCCGCCGCCGCCGTTCATCTCGGATCGCACGCGCATGAAACCGTTCGGCAAACGTCTCTCGGACGAGGACATCGCCAACCTGACGACTTACGTGCGCGCCAGCTTCGGCAACCAGGCCGGCGCGGTGACTGCGGAGCAGGTGAAGCGGCAGCGCTGACGGCCGAACTCGTTGAGACGAACCCGGCGGTCGTCATCCCCGCGCAGGCGGGGATCCATCTTGAAAGTTGCGGAAGGGAATGGATCCCCGCCTGCGCGGGGATGACGAAAAAGGCAGAGATTGATCGGCTTTCAAAGAATGTGCCCCCGGATCTCGTCGCGTCATTGATTCATCGCGACTACATGCGCTGTCCCGTCACCTTCGCCGTACCGAAGATGCCCAGCTTGGCCTTGCCGGAAATCGCATCGCCATCGACGACGAGGTCGTACTTCAGCGTGATCGGCATCGGCTTCTTCACCTTCATTTCCCACTTCAGCTGATTGCCCGTGACGGTGCCTTCGAAACCCATCGCGCCTTCCGGGCTTTCGAGCGAACCGCGCAGCACGCTGCCCTCCGTGGTGAAGCTGCCGACCATGTCCTGCGGTCCCATCGGCGTCGCGAGCACCATTTTCCACTTGCCGTCGATGCGTGCCGGGCCCGAAGGCGCAAGCAGAGGCGGCGGAGTTTCCTGCGGAGCCGGAGGCGGAACCGGTGCTGCCTGCACGACAGGCTCTGCGGATTTGCCCGCAATCGGCCGGCCTTCGATGACTTCCAGAATCTTCGCCGGTGTCAGCGGCAGTTCGAGCGGTGGCGTGCCGAACGGCGACAGCGCATCGGCAATCGCATTGAACAGCGTCGGCGGACCGATGATCGCACCGCCCTCGCCCACGCCCCGAAAACCACCTTCGGATTTCGACGGCGTGCAGGCATGCAGGAACTCGAAGTCGGGAACGTCGTTGATCGTCGGCAGCAGATAGTCCTTGTAAGTCACCGCGAGCGGATTGCCGCGCGAGTCGTAGCCCGCTTCCTCCAGCAGGACGGTACCGATCGCCTGCGTCAGGCCGCCGGCAATCTGTCCCTCGACGACGGCCGGATTGATGATGGTTCCGCAGTCCTCGCTCGACAGCCAGCGCCGGATCCTGACGAAGCCGGTGTCGGTGTCGATCTCGACGATGCAGGCATGCGCCGCACTGGTGAACGTCATCGGCGGCGGATCGTAGCGATACTGCGCTTCGAGGCCGGATTCCATGCCCGGCGGCAGGCGCGACGGTTCGCCGTAGGCGATCTCCGCGATCTGGCGCAGGCTGCGTGTCTTGTCTGCAGCGCCGGCGACCAGGATCTTGCCGTCCTCGATCGTGACGCTGTCGATATCGACGTTGAGCACGTGCGCTGCGACGCGCTTCACCTTGTCGCGCAGGATCGCCGCCGCCTTGCGCGAGGCGCCGCCGCCGATGACGCCCTGTCGACTACCCGCAGCGCCCGGCCCGAAGCCGCCGCGCGAACTGTCGCCTTCGTACACGGCGACATCTTCGTATGGAACGCCGAGCTGATCGGCGATCACCTGCGCCATCGTGCTCTCGGTGCCGTGACCCTGCGAATGCGTGCTCATCAGCGCCGATACCTTGCCGGTCGGCTCGATGCGGATATGCGCGAGTTCGCCGGTCATCGGTGCGATGGAGCCGGCTGCACCCGTCGGCTCGACGTAGGCCGCAATACCGAGCCCGAGGTAACGCCCCTGTTCTCTCGCAGCGGCCTGCTCCGCACGGAAGGCGGGCACGTCGAGTACTTCAAGCAGCTTGTCGAGACATTCGGCCGGCGTGATGTCCTCGAGCGGAATGCCGAGCGGTGTGGTGCAGGGCTGATCCGCCTTCGTGATCAGATTGCGACGACGCAAATCGATCGGATCGATGCCGAGTTCGCGCGCGGCAATATCGAGCAGCGTTTCGCGGGCCAGCGATTCCATCGCCCACGGTCCGCGATAGGCGCCGAGGCCGACCGTATTGGAGAACCAGCCACGCGTATAGAAGCCCGGATGCGGCATCTTGTACGCCGACCACATGAACATGTGGACCGCGATGTTGGCGTCCGCGCCCTGCGGATAGGCGCCGTTGTTGAGGTGGTAGTCAGAGTGAGCCGCAATCAGGGTGCCGTCGCGCTCAAAGGCAACGCGCACCGTCATTTCCTGCTCGCGCGCCTGGTTGGCCGCGACGAAATTTTCCCAGCGGTCCTCGATCCACTTGAGCGGGCGGCCGAGCAGCATCGCGCCGACGATCGCGGACATTTCCTCGCGCCACGGATGATTCTTGAGCCCGAAGGCTCCGCCGACGTCCTTGGCGA
>CAYWHG010000021.1:34160-45644 GCA_964457865.1 uncultured Steroidobacter sp. | reverse complement strand
CAGCGCGGAACATAGCGGGAGATTGCCCGGCTGGCAAACGAGGCAGGCCGTCCCCGCCTGCCGCCCGGGGAGTTGCCGACCCCAAAACCGGGGCAGGTCCCGCAGCCCGTCAGCCGCAGGGGCCACATATATGCCTCCCGGTGCCCACCCGTCCACGCCGTTAACCCGGGGCAGTCCGTGGCCTCGTTCAACCGTGCATACCCTCAACGGAGTCCTCCATGCACCGCCTCGCCGCTGTCCTGCTGATGCTGCTGCCCACACTCGCCGGCGCGGGTGCGCTGGCGGATCTCGAGATCTACGACGTGACCCAGGGTCGGATCCTGCCGATTCATGAGCATCGCGGCCGCCTCTATGTGGCCGGCGAACCGGGACATCGATACGAAGTGCGGGTCCGCAACCGGGCGCAGCAGCGACTGCTCGCGGTCATCAGTGTCGACGGCGTCAATGTCGTGAGCGGCGAAACCGCCGCGACCAGCCAGCGCGGCTACGTGATCGATCCATGGAGTTCGGTGCAGATCGACGGCTGGCGCAAGAGCCTGCAGGAAGTCGCGACGTTCTATTTCACGTCCCTGTCCGACTCCTACGCCGCGCGCACCGGCCGTCCGGATGACGTCGGCGTGATCGGGGTGGCGCTGTTTCGTGAACAGGCGCGTCCGCGACGGCCTCACTTTCTCGACCACGACAAGGCCGCGGAGGCGCCCGCCGCCAACGCGGAATCCGCGCAGCGCCGCGAAAGCGAGGATCGTCTCGGCACCGGCCATGGACCGCGCGAGTCCTCGCCCGCGCAGTACGTCGACTTCCGCCGCGCCTCCTCCACGCCGGACGAAACGATTGCGATCTATTACGACTCGTATCGCAACCTCGTTGCACGGGGCGTGCTGCCGCGCAAGGAACGTTGGGCAAAGCGCGAACCGCAGCCGTTTCCGGCAGGGTTCGTGCCGGACCCGGAGCGGGATTCCAGGTAAACGCTGACCCAGTTCTCCTCGTCATTCCCGCGCAGGCGGGAATCCATCTGACTCAGCAAGATGGATCCCCGCCTACGCGGGGATGACCACAGTGCTCACTCCGCATCCGGCGCACCGCCGCTGCGCGCCAGATCCTGCTGCTTGATCTTCTCCACGTTGAACCTCGCCGCACGCTCGCGCATGGTTCTAAGCACCTCGGCGAGCGGCGGCGGTTCGTCCTTGATCCAGCGCAATGGATTGATGCGCGCGACCACGAAGGCGCGCAGATACGGACTCACCAGGCCGCGCTCCTTCAGCTTGTCGACCGCTTCGGTCACCAGCCCGTCGAGTTCGAAGAGTTTCTCTGCGGCCGATTCGTGCGCGCCGATCGCCTTGCGCAGCGGCTCCGACGAAAACTGCATGAGCCGCCGCAGGATCGAGTGATACGCGCCGCCCGCGAAGTTGCCCTTCCTCTCGTAACACAGTCCCAACGTCACGAGCGCAGGGTCTTCGAGATAGAACGAGAAGTCCTTCTCGGGCCGGTTCGCATCTTCCTCGATCAGTCCCTTGTAGATGCGGATCACTTCCATCGCCCGCTCGCGCAGGTTGTGCGCCTTCTCGGTATTGAGCGCGAGGATCTGCCACGCGATCTCCCGCTTCGGCACGACGAGCGCAATGATCGACTTCGCACCGAGGCGCCGCAGCGCTTCGAGCCGGTGCCGGCCATTCGGCGTCCAGAACCCTTTCTCCGGCGCCGTGATGGCGATGACTGGATCAAGAAACAGGCCGGTGCGATCGATGACCTCCGACAGCTTCTTGTGATGTGCATCGGACAGATCGCGCTGGAACGGCGTCGGCTCGACGCAGTCGATGGGCAACGCCGCGAGCAGCAGTGGATTGCGTCCGAGCGGTTCGTAGTAGCGACCGACGATGACACCGCCCTCGCTTTCGACCCGGCGCGCGGCGTCGCCCGCCTCGGCCGGCAACGTCTCTATCCGGCAATCCTCGGGCTGGATGCCGCGTGTCCGCGGCATCGCCTTCTTGGGCGTCTTGCGCCGGGCCGGCGCCCGCTTGGCCTTGGTCGACGTCTTCCTGGCTGCAGGCATTGGTCATCGCTCCCGTATTACTGGCGCAGCCCAAGCCTAGTCCTCGCATAGCGGTCAGTCACCATTGCGACCCGGCGGAGGCTGTCGTAGACAGTGACGAGGATGCTCGATCCTGAAGATGCTGGAACCCGCGCGCACGCGGAGCGTTGCATCTGTAATTCCCTTCGCCCGCGAGGAGATCCACCATGAGAAACGGTGCCCTGCATTCCCCGATGAAAGATCTGCGCAACGACCTGCGTGCGGTAGCACGCGACACCGAGGCGCTGCTCAAAGCCACCGCCGAAGTCACCGGCGACCGCGTC
This sequence comes from uncultured Steroidobacter sp., assembly GCA_964457865.1. Classification (GTDB taxonomy): domain Bacteria; phylum Pseudomonadota; class Gammaproteobacteria; order Steroidobacterales; family Steroidobacteraceae; genus Steroidobacter. Next base: position 43,292 of record CAYWHG010000021.1, on the reverse strand, counting down.
CAGGAAGCCCGCGCCCGCACCGAGAAATCGCTCGGCCAGGTGCTCGACAGCGTCTACGACCGCAAGATGCGCCGCCGCGTGCGCCGCTTCGCCAACCATACGGACGAGTACGTACGCGACCACTCATGGAGCATCATTGCCACGGCCGCGGGCGTGGCCCTGCTCGTGGGATTGCTGACGCGTCGCGACTAATTCCGTCCACACAGGAACTTCCCATGCCAGAGCAGAACCGCACCGAAGACGCCATTGCCGATCCGTCGCGCCAGTTCAAGACGCCAATGGACGTCGTGCGCGATACGCGGCTCGATGTGGATGCGAAACGCGCCATCCTCGAATCGTGGAAGAAGGACGCGGAACTGTTGTCCACGGCCACGAACGAGAACATGGGCGGCGGCGAGAGCCCCCTGCCCTCGCTGCAGGATGTAACGATCGCGCTGGAGAAGCTGGAAGAGACCAGCGGGCGAATCAACTGAGCGGAAGATTTCCACGGGGAAACACGGGCTTCAGAACGGAAAGTTTCTTGTCCCCGTGATTCCCCGTGGAGATGCTTGGTTCTCACGTCGTCCACGTAGTATCGCGTCCCGAAAGAATCCTTCGACGGGCTTGTACGAACGAAAGGAAGGGTTCAACTCTTTCTCCGTTCGTGCTGAGCCCGGTCGAAGCACTCTTGCGCCTGTCCACAGAGACTTACGGACATCGCACCAGCGGCGATTGGCCTAATTCAGGTTCAGCAGATTCGCCGGCGAATACTGGTCGGTGAGCACGCGCGTCTTCGCATTCCAGTCAGGCTTCGTCGAAAACAACGGCAGCAGGAATTCGGCATGCACGTCGAACTTCGCGAAGGCATCGCGGTGCACGGCGCTGTTGCGCTCGATGCTGTCCAGGTCCGGCAAGGGTCCGTTCACGGTCAGGATGACCCGATTTTCCTTCTTGAGATTGAAGAACGCGCCGAACACCGACGCATAGGTCACCGATTCGTAGTCGTACAGCCGGCTCGATGAGAAAGTGTTCGCCGCCAGCACGCCGCCCGGCGCCAGCAGGCTTTTCACTTCGCGCAGAAACTCCTGCGTCAGCAGATGCTCGGGAATGTATTCGTGATCGAATGCATCCAGCATGATGAGATCGTACTTGCGCTGTTCGCGGATCGCGCGTTTCACGAAGACGCGCCCGTCCTGTTCCGCCACGCTCACGCGGCCGCCCGGTCGGAAATCGAAATACTGCTGCGCCATCCTCACAACGGCGGGATCGATCTCGACCGTATCGATGGTGGCCTGCGGCAACACCTGCATCAGGGCACGCGGCAAGGTGCCACCACCCAGGCCGATGATCAGGATCGAGCGCGGTTCCGGCTGCAGATAGAGCGCACCGAGCATCATGCGTGTGTAGTTCAGCGCGAAGCGGTCAGGGTGCTGCGTGTCCATGCATGTCTGTCGCCCGACGCGACAATGACGGGTGAAGCACATGCAACGCACGCTGCCCGTGTCGTAGACCAGCACTTCCCGGTAGAGCGAACGCTCGGAATGCACCAGCTTCTGGGCGTCGGCATGGGCGGCCATGCCGGCGCAGAGCAACACCGCAATCGCAACTCTTGCCCAGACAGCCATCACTGCGCTGCCTCGGCCGATGTCCGGGACATCGCCGCGGCCGCGCCGATCGTGCCAGAGATGGCGAGCAGGCTGAGCAGGATCTGGTTCACTTCCAGCAGCAGCACCAGGTAGAACGATGTCAGCAACGTTCCCGCCGCGCTGCCGAAGGTCGAGACGAAATAGAGCTGACCGGCGTGTCGGCCCGAGTTGGCCTGATCGCGCACCAGCAGGCGCACCGCGTAGGGCGAAATCATTCCTGAAAAGAACGTCGGCACGAAGAACAGGAAGGTCGCCGCCAGCAACGACCCGAAACGCGGATCCGGTACGGCGATCGAGACCGCATCGAGCATGCGCTCGCCGAACAGCAGCACCGGCAGCACCGTCGCTGCGGCAATCAGCAGCAGGACGCCGAGTCGCCGCACGCTGGGCTGTCGCATGGAGTAACGACCGCCCGCGAGATAGCCGATGGACAATGCCAGCATGAATACGGTGATGATGGCGCCCCACACATAGATGCTGCTGCCGAAGGTCGGCGCCATGAGCCGGCCGCCGAGCAGTTCGACAGCCATCACGAAGAAACCGGACCAGCCGGCGATCAGATACGGGAGGACGACTTGCACGCGGACTTCCAGGGAAGACGGAGGGAATCGAGCTTATGCATCGCGCGGCGGTGCCGCAACGGAGCCAGCATTCTCGGGGTTGTATCCGGAATCCAGGAACAATGCCGCAAAAAAGCGCAAAAGACGCAGGGTTTCAGATCGACTGACTTTCTGTTTTGCGTTCCTTGCGCCTTTTTGCGGCCATTGTTCTTCAGCGTTCCACCGCAACCGTCGCGGGAACGCCATCCGCAGCCACGATCGCGATGTCGTCGCGAACCGTGCCTCGCGCGCGCGGCACGTCGCCGCGCGTCCAGAACTGGCTGGCGAATTCGCGGCTCTCGCCGGGCGCGACGGCAACATCGACCCACTGACGGCTGTGCCACAGCACCACACAGCCGCTCGGATCGAGTGCGCCTTCGAAGCAATCGCGGCGCGTGATCTCGGCGGTGAACGACCGCAACCGCAATTCTGCTGACCGGTTGGTGATCTGACCGTGCAGTTCATACGGCGCGCCATTGCCTGCGATGCGCAGCTCATCGCCGGCAAAATCCGTGAGGGGAAACGAACGCACGGCCGCTGTCGGCGAGCTTGGCCGGCCACGCTCGGGCCCGCCACCTTCCGGTTCCTCGACGCGCAGTCGCTCCAGCATGCCCCAACCGAGCATCAGCACGAGAATCACGCTGCCAACGATGCCGACCGGTCGCAACTTTGGAACGGCAAGCGCAATCAGCAGAAAAATGGCGGCTAGAAACCAATACACAGGCGCGATTCGCAAGACCTTATGTTCCGGGGCGATGACCGGGACGATTCCCGACATCGCAGCGCGCACACCTTACAACATCCGCATGCCGGAAGAAGCAGGGATCGGGGTCAGCCTCGATCCCGTTGACGCTTCTGGATTGATTCGGCCCGCATGCCTGGGCCACCATCGCCGCCCCAATAATTAAAACACCGGCTTCCCCTTTGACCCACGCAACGACTGAATCGGCAATGGCTGCGACATCGCGGCGCCAGAAGATGCGCTCGATCTTCGGCGGTTCGGTCGGCAACCTGGTCGAGTGGTACGACTGGTACACCTACTCCGCCTTCGCGATCTACTTCGCGCATGCCTTCTTTCCCGAAGGCAACCAGACCGCGAAGCTGTTGAACGTTGCGGCCATCTTCGCCGTCGGATTTCTGGTGCGTCCCATCGGCGGCTGGATCCTGGGACGTTACGCGGATCGCCGTGGCCGCAAGGCGGCACTGACGCTGTCGGTCGTGCTCATGTGTGCGGGCTCGCTGCTGATCGCCATCACGCCCGGCTACGTGACCATCGGTATCGCGGCGCCCACACTGCTGGTGATCGCCCGCGTGCTGCAGGGCTTCAGCGTCGGCGGCGAGTATGGAACGAGCGCCACCTACATGAGCGAGATCGCCGCGAAGGAACACCGCGGTTTCTACTCGGGCGTGTTGTACGTGACGCTCGTGATGGGGCAGCTACTGGCGCTCGGCGTGCTGTTGCTGTTGCAGTTCGTTTTCCTGACCGCGGAACAGCTCGACGCCTGGGGCTGGCGCATCCCGTTCTTCATCGGCGCCGCCGCTGCACTCGTTGCGCTGTGGCTGCGACGCAATCTCGAGGAAACGGAGTCGTTCACGAAATCGCGATCCAGCAATCGCGACGCCGGCGATGTGCGTCTGCTGCTGCGTCATCCGCGCGAGGCCCTGACCGTCATCGGACTCACGATGGGCGGCACCCTGTTCTTCTACGTGTTCACGAACTACATGCAGAAGTTCCTGGTGAACACCGTCGGCCTGACCAAGGGCGAATCGACGCTCGTCTCGGCCGGCAGCCTGTTCGTGTTCATGCTGCTGCAGCCCATCATGGGCGCCCTGTCGGATCGCGTCGGCCGCCGGCCGATGCTGGTCACGTTCGGCATTCTCGCGTTGTTCACGACGCTGCCGCTGCTGACGGCGCTGGAGCGCACCGACAACGCCTGGACCGCCTTCACCCTCGTCATGACTGCCCTGTTCATCTCCTCCCTGTACAGTTCGATCAGCGCCGTCGTGAAGGCGGAACTGTTCCCCGTCGAAATCCGCGCCCTCGGCGTCGGCCTGCCCTACGCCATCGCGGTTTCGCTGTTCGGCGGCACCGCGGAATACATTGCGCTGTGGTTCAAGTCGATCGGCCACGAGTCGCTGTTCTACTGGTACGTGACCGGCTGCGTGTTCATTTCGCTGATCGTGTACGCCACGATGGGCGACACGCAGAAGACGTCGAAGATCTAGGAATTTCACACGGAGTTCACGGAGCACACGGAGACAAGAATGATCTGTTCATCCTATCGATGCCCAGTCTTTCACCCTCGGCCTTCTCCGTGATCTCCGTGACCTCCGTGTGAACCTCTGAAGATCTGGAGTTGCAATGCACATACGCCCCGAAGCCGCCGGATTCGTCCCCTCCCGCCTGCAGCAACTCGACCGGCTGCTGCAGACGCGCTATCTCGACAGTGGACGGCTGCCGGGCGCGCTGACGCTGATCCAGCGGCGCGGCGAGATCGCGCATCTGAGTACGCTCGGTTTTCGCGATGTCGAGCGTGGCGCGAAGGTGCAGGAGGACACGCTCTTCCGCATCTACTCCATGACCAAGCCGATCACGAGCGTGGCTTTCATGATGCTGGTCGAGGATGGACTGGTGGCGCTCGACGATCCCGTGCACCGCTACATTCCGCAGTGGCGTGATCTCGGTGTCTTCGAAGGCGGCTTCATCGGCACTTTCAAGACGCGACGACCCCAGCGACCGATGCTGATCGTCGACCTGCTGCGACACACCTCCGGACTCACCTACGGCTTCCAGCAGCGCACGAATGTCGATGCCGCCTACCGGCGCCTCAGGCTCGACGACTACTTCGGCGGCGGCACGACCCTCGACGGCATGATCGATGCGCTCGCCGGACTGCCGCTTGAATTCTCGCCGGGAACGACCTGGAACTACTCGGTGTCCACCGACGTCCTCGGCTACCTCGTCGGCAAGCTGTCCGGCCAGCCGCTGGAGCAATTCCTGCGCACGCGCATCCTCGATCCGCTCGGCATGCATGACACGGACTTTCACGTGCCCGAGACCAAGACATCGCGCCTCGCCGCCTGCTACGCAGTCACGCCGGAAGCAGGCATGCGCCTGCAGGACGATCCGCAGCGAAGCAAATACCTGCGCCCGCCGCATCTGGTCTCGGGCGGCGGCGGGCTGGTGTCCACCGCCGGAGACTACCTGCGGTTCTGCCGGATGCTGCTGGCCGGCGGCACGCTCGATGGCGTGCGCATCCTCAGTCCCAAGACCGTCGAGCTGATGACCAGCAACCACCTGCCCGACGGCAAGGAACTGCCGGATCTTTCCGTGTCGCTGTTCAGCGAGGCCGCCTATGCGGGTGTCGGCTTCGGTCTCGGTTTCTCGGTGACCCTGAATCCCGCGCGCACGCTGCTGCCCGGCACCGTCGGCGACTATTCCTGGGGCGGACTCGCCAGCACCTATTTCTGGATCGATCCGCGCGAAGACATGATCGTCATTTTCATGACGCAGCTCATGCCTTCCACCACCTATCCGCTGCGTCGCGAACTGCGTACCGCTGTCTATTCCGCCTTCGCCTGAGTGCGTTGCCTTCGCAACCGGAGGCCCTTCGCAACCAGAGGCAATGCGCACTGCAAATAATCGTCAAATGCGGCGACAGCGATTGGTGCACGCGCCATAGAATGCCGGCGGTCACCATGAAAAAAGAATTCCCATGAAATTGCGCGCCTCTCTCTGGTTGCTGGCACTGCTGCCTCTCGGCGTCGCTGCGCAGCAGACGCCGTCGGCGCACTTTCATCACGTCCATCTGAACTCGACCGATCCGGCGGCCGCGATCGATTTCTATGCGGAGAAGTTCAAGGCGCGCAAGGAGAAGTTCGCGGGATTGATGGATGCCGTATGGACCGGCGATTCCTGGTTGCTGTTCACCAAGGTCGAGTCGCCGCCGCCGTCCGAGCTGATCTCCGGGCTCTGGCACATCGGCTGGGGCGCCGAAGACATGCCGGCCACGTATCAGAAGCAGGTCGACAGCGGCACGAGGTTCGCCACGCCGATTACCGACATCAGCGGAATGGTGGGCGGCAATCGCCCCTTCTTCTACGCCTATGTCGATGGCCCGGATCACGCGCTCATCGAACTGAACACCGCGCGCAATCACGACTTCGGTCATGTCCACATGTTCAGCGCCGATCCGCCCGCCGCCGGCGAGTGGTATGCACAGCACTTCGGCTGGCGAGCCCGGGCGCAACCGGAGAAGCGCGAGTATCGCGGCAGTCCGATCGGGCCTTCCGCATTCGTCACGGCCGATCATGTGAGCATGATCATTTACCCCATCGAGCATGTGCAGAAGAACGTGCCCGACCCCTGGAAGGGCCGCACGCAGTTCGCTCCGACGCGCGGCCGCGTCATCGATCACCTGGGCTTCTCCGTCGTCGATCTCGACGCAACGCTCGATCGCCTACGCAAGGCGGGTGTGACCATCACCGCCGAACCGAAGGACATTGCAGGCGGACGCCTGCGCTATGCCTTCATCGAAGGGCCGGACAAGGTCGCGATCGAACTGCTGGAAGATCCCGGTTCGCCGCCTGCACCCATCGTCGAGTAGCACAGGACCGGGATTTCACACGGAGATCACGGAGAGCACAGAGGTCGGAGAGAAGAAAATTTCTTCCTGGCTCCGTGACCTCCGTGTGAAACTCCGGCTCTTCGCCTCTTGCCCCCGAAGCGCCGCTGTTGAACACTGCCGCGCCCATGAAGACCTCTCACAAAGATTCACGGATCGCAGATGGCGGCGGCATCGTCTATTCCACCGGCGTGGGCGAACGCTGCCCCAATTGTCTGCGCGCAATCGCCGAATGTGTCTGCCGGAAGGGAACGCCGGGCAAGACGAGCAGCGATGGCGTGGTGCGCGTGAGCCGCGAGACCCAGGGCCGCAAGGGCAAAGGTGTCACCATCATCAACGGACTGGGCCTGTCGGCCGACGATCTCGCCGCACTGGCCACCGAACTCAAGAAGAAATGCGGATCGGGCGGCGGCGTCGAGAACGGCCGCATCGAAATCCAGGGCGATCATCGCGATCGACTGGTCGAGGAACTGACCCGACGCGGCTGGAAGGCCAAACGCGCCGGCGGCTGATCCGGCTCCATCGGGGCGGAAATAATGTTTATTCCGTCCACCGGGATTCACAAACGCCCGGTAATTGCGGAGTATCAGCCCCCTTCCCGCTGTCCCCCTTCCCGCTGTCGATGAGGACCCCTGCATGAAGAATCGAACCCTGCCCCTGCTCGTTGCCGCCTTGCTGGCCAGCGGCGCGGCACTCGCCGCACCCGCGACCTACAACATCGATCCCACTCATACCTATCCGAGCTTCGAAGCGGATCACATGGGCGGACTGTCGATCTGGCGCGGCAAACTCAACGCCACGTCCGGAACGGTGACCTACGACAAGGACGGCAAGACCGGCACGGTCGACATCAAGATCGATGTGGCTTCGATCGACTTCGGCAACGACAAGCTCAATGAACACGCCAAGGGCCTCGATATCTTCGACGTCGCCAAGTTCCCGACCGCGACCTACCAGGGCAAGCTCGCCGGCTTCAAGGACGGCGCGCCCACCGAAGTCGACGGCACGCTGGAACTGCACGGCGTGAGCAAGCCGGTGAAGCTGAAGATCAACAGCTTCCTGTGCAAACCCAATCCGATGAACAAGAAGGAAACCTGCGGCGCCGATGCCTCAGCCACCATCAACCGCGAAGACTTCGGCGTCAGCTACGGCAAGGCCTTCGGCTTCAAGCAGGAAGTGAAACTGCAGATTCAGGTCGAGGCAGTGAAGGCCGACTGATATCCGCTTCCTCGTCATTCCCGCGCAGGCGGGAATCCATTTTGAAACTGCGAATGGAAATGATGGATCCCCGCCTGCGCGGGGATGACGACCTCACGACCCGCCCTCACTCCGCCGGTCCGCAATCGATGTTTTCGCCCGGTCCGGTTTCGATCAATGCCAGCAAGGCCGCCGGCGGCGCCAGACTGTAGAGCGCGGCGGCCGCGCCGACACGCGCAGCCAGCGGGCCGATCTCCGGACGGAATGACGGATCCTTGAACGAACCGCCGATCTTGAGCGGTGTACGCAACGTCAGTGGACTCTTGTCCTTCGGCTGCGGGTTCAACCGCAGATCCAGCGCTTCCTTGCGCAGATTGATGTCGCCCTCGCCGAAGATCACCGTGTCCGTGGTATCGAACGCCAGTCCGCGCGTCGTCATCTCGCCATCCACGATCTTGAAATCCGCGTAGGCACAGCGCAGCGGGATCTCGCGATCCTTGTCGAGCAGGTACTTGAGCGATTCGGCGATATCGAGCCCGGCCAGTTCGATGAGCAGATTACTGATGCGTCCCGTTCCCATGATCAGACCGATGTCGCCATTGGCGCTGCCTGCCATGTACGCGATCGAGTTGCCCTGTGCAGTGAGCGCCACGACACCCGACAGCTTGCCCGCACCTTTTTTTGTGATCTCGACCGTCGGGAACAGCTTGGGCAGTTCGAGCCCGCGGACCTCCGCCACCAGCGTCGTCTGAATCGATGTCTCGCGCGCATCGAGCGTGATACGGGAGGCAATGGAACCGCCCGCTGCGCTGAAATCGAGCGGATCGAGTCTGAGGACACCGTCTTCCAGTACGAGGTGCGTGTCCATGGCCTCCAGCGGCAGCTTCGGCGCATTGATGGCCTCGGCCTTGAGGGTGACATCCGCATCCATCACGCGCAGCTTTTCCAGCCGGAACGGCTGATCGGGAAGCACCGTCGGTTTCGCCTTCAGTTCCGCCGCTTGCCGCTTCTGCGCTTCACTCGCCGTCTCACCGTCTTTCGCCGACGGCGGCGCACCGACGAAGCCCGCGAGATCGTCGAAGTCGA
>CAYWHG010000021.1:25512-34060 GCA_964457865.1 uncultured Steroidobacter sp. | reverse complement strand
CCGTCTTTCGCCGACGGCGGCGCACCGACGAAGCCCGCGAGATCGTCGAAGTCGAGACGCTGCGACACGAGGGTGGCCGTGAGCTTGGGACGCTCGCCGCCGATATCGATACTGGCATCGCCCGACAGATCGCTGTCGCCGACCTTGCCCTTGAACTTGCGATAGCTCCATACATCGCCCTTGCGATCCAGCTTGCCCTGCAGTTCGTAAGGCGGCGTGTCGGGCAGCGCGAGGCCGAGCAGGTCATACAGATGCGAGAGATCCGCGCCCGTCAGTTCGAAGTCGGCATCGAAATTCTCCATCTGCAACTGACCCTGCAGCGCGCCACGGGCACGCGCGCGCGTCTGACCGGCACGGGCACGCACGTCCATGCGGTAGGGCCTTTCCTTGTCCTGCAGATTCAGCGGCGAATCGACGCGGCCTTCCAGTTCGAACGGTGCGCCGCGCCAGGTTCCTTCGCCGGTTGCGAGCAAGGGAGCACGTTCATTCTTGTCGCGCTTGCCGCTGCGAACGGCCAGCGTCACGTCGGTCTTCAGCACGGGTTCGTGAAACTCCAGTCGGCCCTGGGTCACGTTCAGCCGGTCGATCTGCGGCACGTTGTCCGACGACTTCTTCTCGTCCTTCTGCGCCGGAAATACCCAGTTGCCGACACCTTTGTCGTTGCGTTCCAGAACCAGCCGGGGCTCATCGAGGGAGATGTAGGGAAGCTGTACCTGCCCGCGCAACAATGGCCACAATGAAATGCGCAGGTCGAGTTCCTTGACCGACGACATTTCGCGACGCTTCGACCAGTCCGCGTTGGCCAGATGCAGATCGTGCGCAGTGACGCGCGGATGCCAGCCGACGTCGACATCGAGATCGCCGCGGATGTGAAACTCGCGGCCGGTATACGCGGTGACCCGGCGCTCCACGGGGGCCTTGAACCAGTTCCAGTCCCAGAGAGCGACGACGATGCAGACAGCCAGAACGAACGCGACGACACTCCACACCCAGCGTGGCGTGCGCGAAAAAACCGAAGGTGGATCGCCAGCGCTCATCACTCCCAGAACGCCCTGTGGTCCGGGAGGTTCCGAGATTCCGGATCAGGCCGGAGGCAGTTCGCCTGCCGCTTTTTCGCCGCGGACGGAACAGACCAGCGCGGCAACGATGAACAGCAGACCGACCCAGGGAATGAAGCGCGGCGGCATCAGGGTCCATGCGGTGGCACCGATGGTCGCGCCCGCGGAGCCGCCGAGGTAAGTCACCGACGAGTTGAGCGCAATCGTCGCAGCGGCAAGCAGCGGCGCCACCGTCACGAGTCGCGCCTGTTGCACGGCGGGAAAGCCGGCACCGCCCAGACTCCAGAGAAACTGCACGAGGAAGATCGCCGCCAGCCAGCCCGCGGCCAGCGGCCACACCAGCAGCATGGCCGCGGCCGCGATGTTGCACTTGTAAGCGACGTTGGCCGCACCGAGCCTGCGGACCAGACGCACGCTGAGCACATTGCCGATCAGGCCGCCGACGCCCGACACGAAGAACAATGCGGCGAGCATGGTGCCGGAAACGCCCTGCACTGCTTTCATGATCGGTGCCAGGAAGCTGAACATCACGCTGGTGCCGACATTCGTCAGCGCCGTCGCTGCGGTGAGCCAGCGCAACGCCGGCGACTTGAACACCTGGTACCAGCGTTCGAGGCTCAACGGCGGCGTACGCACCCCGGCGGGAATCGAGAACCAGACAAAGATGGCAATGATCCCGCTCGCCACGCCGATGAACACGAACGAGATGCGCCAGCCGAACGTGCTGCCGATCATCACGGACAAGGGATTGCCGACCACCGAGCCGATGGCCCAGCCGACCATGAGCTTGCCGAGCGTCGGCGCACGCTCGCTTTCCGGCACGAGCATGCTGACGGTGGCGGCCACCTGCGGCGTATAGACCGCCGAAGTGACGGCCGCGAGGATGCGCATCCACAGCAGCTGATCGTAGGACTGACTGAGCGCGCTGCCGATGTTGGCGATGGCGCACACGGCCATCGATGCCGTCAGCAGCTTGCGACGATCGATATGCGAACCGAGTGTGGCGAGCACCGGCGCGCAGATGGCGGCCGACACGCCGAACGCGGCGATCAGCAGTCCCGCCCGCTCGACGGAAACATTCAACGCTGCGGAGATCTCGTTGAGCAGGCCGCCGACTGCCATGAAACTGGTCGCGACGAAAAAATTTCCGGCGATGAGCGCGATCAGGCGGCGGGTGGGCATCGCGGCATTGTAGCCGGCGCCGAAGATGGGAGAGAGAATCTCCACGGGGAACACGGGGAACACGGGGCTCAGAAACAAGAGAATTGCATCCTCCCCGTGATGCCCTGTAATCCCCTCTGACCCCCGTGGAAAATTCTTCTCCCTTCCCTCTCCGTGCTCTCCGTGAACTCCGTGTGAACCTCCGACTCTTCAGGAATTCTGCGAGGCATAGATGAGGCGCAGCCCATCGTGGCCGACGAGCTGCGACAGCTTCTCGGTCAGTTCGCGACTGGGCTTCACCAGCCATTCCTCGGACAACACCAGGTCTGCTCGCGCTGCAGAACTGTAGTAGCGGATCGCCACACTGCAGCGACCGCCGCGGAACGGACGGAGCGTGTTCTCGAGTTTGCGGACGAAATCGGGACCGGCAGCCGCCGGCCAGCGCAATACCAGCCGGCGTGCGTACAGTTCGCGCGCCTGATCGATGTCGATCACCCGCTTGGCCGTCAGCCGCCAGCCTTCGATGAATTCGTCGAAGCGCAGCGAGCCTTCGACGATCAGGATCGCGCTCTTGGCGATCTGGTTGCGGTACTGCTGGTAGATGTCCTCGAACATCGAGCACTCGAGACGGCCGCTGCGATCGTCCATGGTGAAGATGATGCGGCTGCCGCGCTTGCCGAGATCGAACACCATGCCGGCGATCGTCGCGGGCTTGCCGCGGAACTGGAAGCCGCCTTCGCCGGCGGGGGCTGGCTTGTCGCCTGTGACATCGACGATGCGGCCGCTGATTACAGATCGCACTTCCTCTTCGTACTCTTCGAAGGGATGTCCGGTGAGATACAGGCCGAGCGTGTCGCGCTCGCCGTCGAGCCGCACGCGGCGGCTCCAGTCGGGCAATGTTTCCGTGGTCACGACAGCAGGCGCGCTCGGCGTCGTGTCCATCAGGCCGAACATGTCGTTCTGGCCGACGACGCGCGCCTTGATCGTCTGATCCGCGAGTTGCATCGACGCCGGCAGCGCATGCATGAGCGTGGCGCGATTGGCGCCGAGCGAATCGGCAGCGCCGGAACGGATCAGCGCTTCCAGCACGCGACGATTCATTCTGTTCTGGTCGCTGCGGCGGCACAGGTCGGGCAGATCGCGATACGGCCCGCTGGCTTCGCGTTCGGCGACCAGCATGTCGACAACGGACTGGCCCACGCCCTTGATGGCCCCGAGTCCGTAGCGAATGCTGCGTGCGCCCGACACCGTGAACATGTACTGCGAGTGATTCACGTCCGGTGGCTCGACCTTGAGACGCATGCGGCGCGCTTCGTCGATCAGCGTCACCACCTTGTCGGTCTTGTCCATGTCGGACGACAGCACGGCCGACATGAACGCCGCCGGATAGTGCGTCTTCAGCCACGCCGTGTGGTACGACAGCACGGCATAGGCTGCCGCGTGCGACTTGTTGAAGCCGTAGCCGGCGAACTTCTCCATCAGGTCGAAGATGGCGTCCGCCTGCTCCGCCGTGCGTCCGTTCCTGGCCGCGCCCTCGCGGAAAATCGCACGCTGCTTGACCATCTCCTCGGGCTTCTTCTTGCCCATGGCACGACGCAGCAGATCGGCGCCGCCCAGCGTGTAGCCGCCGATGATCTGCGCCATCTGCATCACCTGCTCCTGGTAGACCATGATGCCGTAGGTCTCTTTCAGGATGGGCTCGACGCGCGGATCGGGATACTCGATGCCTTCGCGCCCATGCTTGCGGGCGACGAAGCTGGGAATCAGGTCCATCGGGCCCGGCCGGAACAGCGCGCCGAGCGCGATCAGGTCCTCGAAGCGGTCTGGCTTCGCGTCCTTGAGCATGCGCTGCATGCCGTTCGACTCGAACTGGAAGACGGCGACGGTCTGCGCCTGCCTGAAAATGTTCTCGTAAGTCGCATCGTCGTCCAGCGCGATGGCCTTCAGGTCGAGCGGCGACTCGCCCTTCCTGCTGCGCTCGGCGTTGATGAGCTTGAGCGTCCAGTCGATGATGGTGAGCGTACGCAGGCCAAGGAAGTCGAACTTGACCAGGCCCACCGCTTCGACGTCGTCCTTGTCGTACTGGGTCACGAGGCTCTGGCCATTCTCGTCGCAGAACAGCGGCGCGAAATCCGTGAGCACCGAGGGCGAGATGACCACGCCGCCCGCGTGCATGCCGGCATTGCGCACCAGCCCTTCGAGCGACCTGGCCATGTCGATCACGTTGCGGGTTTCTTCCTCGGCGTCATAGCGGCGCCTGAGTTCAGGTTCTTTTTCCAGTGCGCCCTTCAGCGTGATACCGAGTTCGAACGGAATCAGCTTGGCAATGGAATCGGCGAAGCCGTAGCTCAGGCCGTAGACGCGCGCCACGTCGCGCACCACGGCCTTCGCCGCCATCGTGCCGTAGGTGATGATCTGCGACACGCGCTCGCGCCCGTAGCGCTCGGCCACGTAGTCGATGACCCGGTCGCGGCCGTCCATGCAGAAATCGATATCGAAGTCCGGCATCGACACGCGCTCGGGATTGAGGAAGCGTTCGAACAGCAGGTCGTACTGCAGTGGATCGAGATCGGTGATGGCGAGCGCATAGGCGACCAGCGATCCGGCGCCGGAACCGCGGCCCGGACCGACCGGCACGCCGTTCTCGCGCGCCCAGCGGATGAAGTCGGCGACGATCAGGAAGTAGCCGGCGAACCCCATCTGGCAGATCACGCCGAGTTCGGTCTGCAGGCGCGCCTCGTATTCTTCTCGCGGGATCACGCGTCCGACCGCGGGCTGCGCTGCGAGCATTTCCAGCCGCCGCCCCAGACCACGCGCGGATTCTTCGCGCAGGAAATCCTCGGTGCTCATCTGCGACGGCACCGGATACGCCGGCAGTACCGACTTGCCGAGCGTCAGCTCGAGACTGCAGCGCCGCGCGATCTCGACCGAGTTGGCGATGGCTTCCGGAATGTCGCGGAACAGGTGCGCCATCGCCTCCGGCGATTTCAGGTACTGCTCTTCGGTGTAACGCTTCGGCCGGTTCGGCGCATCGAGCGGAATGCCTTCGTGAATGCACACCCGCGCTTCGTGCGACTGGAAATCGTCGCGTCGCACGAACCGGACATTGTTGGTCGCGACCACGGGCACGCCACATTCGACGGCCAGTTCGAGCGCGCCGCGAATATGCCGCTCCTCGCCCTCGCGCCCGATGCGCTGCAGTTCGAGGTAGTAGCGATTGCCGAAGAGCGCCTGCCACTGCCGCAGCAGTTCGCGCGCCGCATCCATGTGTCCCGCGTTGATCGCTCGACCGACATTGCCCTCGCCCGCGGCCGACAGGGCAATCAGCCCCTTGACCGTGTCGTTGGTCAGCCAGGCGGGATCGACCATCGCGACACCCTTCTGCTGCCCCTCCTGGTAGGAGCGACTGACCAGGCGCGTGAGGTTCTTGTAGCCCACGTCGTTCTGGCACAGCAGTACGAGGCGCGACGGCTCGACACGATCGCCGGACTCGCGCACCAGCAGGTCGACACCGATGACGGGCTTCACCCCGGCCGACTGCGCAGCGCGATAGAACTTCACCATCGCGAACAGGTTGCTCTGGTCCGTCAGTGCCACGGCTGGCATCCCGGCGCGCGCGACCGACTCCATCAGGCCGACCGTGCCCTCGCCTTCCGGCGTGATGCGCACCACGCTGTCGACCAGCGAGTACTCGGTGTGCAGATGCAGGTGAACGAAGGACATGGAAAAGATAAGGGGGTAATGATCAGGGGGTGGCGGGTAGTCGGAGAAAAGCTGTGTGGCGAGCAATGTGCGGGATATATCGGGTGACCAGGCGGAATGACCGTGTTCCGGTTCTGACTGCCCCCTACCCCCTGATCACGACCCCCTTCTGCTCCGCGACGCGCACCGGCTCGAAGGAGCGGCGGTGAATCGGCGAGGGACCGAAGTTCTCGAGCATCGAGCAGTGCTGCGGCGTGCCGTAACCCTTGTGGACCGCGAATCCGTACTGCGGATAGAGGTGATCGAGATCGACCATCATTGCATCGCGTCTGACCTTCGCCAGAATCGACGCCGCGCCGATGGAGCTGCGCAAGGCGTCGCCGTCGATGATGGCCTCGAACGTGCAATCCAGCCGTAGCCCGACGAAGGACGGACAACGATTGCCGTCGACTTCGACATGCGCGGGGCAGATGCGCAGTCCCATGAGCGCACGGCGCATCGCGAGATAGGTGGCTTCGAGAATGTTCAGGCAGTCGATCTCCTCGACGTCCGCCCAGGCCACCGACCAGGCGAGCGCGTGCTGCCGGATCCTGATCGAGAGGTCTTCGCGTTCGGCCGCGTCGAGCTGTTTGGAATCGCGAATGCCGCGGATACGGCGGCGCGGGTCGAGAATCACGGCCGCCGCAACCACCGGGCCGGCCAGCGGCCCGCGTCCGGCCTCATCCACGCCCGCGACCAGACCAGGCTTGTTCAGCGACAGCGCCAGCGAAGTTGGACCGTTCCCGCGTACTGTCTTCGCTTTCGATGCTCTGCTCTTCACTGCCCGTTGTCTGCCTTCATCAGGTGAAGAATTGCCTCGGCGGCACGCGCACTCGCGTCCCGACGCAGGGTCTCGTGGATCCGGGTGAAAGTTTGCACGAGCGCTGCACGATCGGCACGTTCGAGTTGCTCGATCAGCGCCGGCCCGAGGACGTCGGCACGCACTTCGCGATTGAAATATTCGGGAACGATCTGTCGTCCCGCCAGCAGATTGGGCTGAGCGAAGAATGGTGCCTTGAACAGTTTCAAGTGCTTGAGAAGGAAACTTGTCAGCCAGCTTAAGCGATAGGCCACAACCATCGGACGCTTGACCAGCGTGGCTTCGAGCGTCGCCGTACCGGACGCCAGCAGGATCGCGTCGCTTGCAGCCATCACTTCCTGGGCGCGACCGTCGAAGATCCGCACGAGATCGAGCGCACCGGTGCGCGACAGCGCCTGTTCGAACACGTCGCGCACGCTGGCGTTCGCCATGGCGGCAATGAAACGCACGTCGGGCCGCCGTTCGCGCATCCAGCTCACCGTCGCCGCGAAATCCGGACCGAGGCGCGACACTTCGCCGCCGCGACTGCCGGGCAGCAGCGCGACGTAGGTCTTCGACTCATCGAGTCCCAGCGAGCGACGCGCGGCCGCCGCGTCCAGCTGCATCGGAACCTGGTCCGCCAGCGGATGGCCGACGAACTCGGCTTTCACCTGATGCGCGTCGTAGAACGGTTTTTCGAACGGCAGCAGACACAGCACCAGGTCCACAGCCTGGCCGATGGTCTTCACGCGCCCCTGGCGCCACGCCCAGACCTGCGGACTCACGTACTGAACGACGGGAATGCCGTGACGCTTCAGCGTCGGCGTCAGCCGCAGATTGAATTCCTTGGCGTCGACGCCGACGTAGACGGCAGGCGGATTCGCGAGGACGCGTTCGGTGATCTCGCGGCGGATGCGCAGCAACCGCGGCAGGTGCGGAATGATCTCGATCAGGCCCATCACCGACAGGCTGTCGATGTGTTCCCAGGCCTCGCAGCCCTCGGCAATCATGCGCGGACCGGCAATGCCGGCGAAACGGGCGTCAGGCAGCCGCTCGCGCAGCGAACGGATGAGCCTGGCACCGAGATTGTCGCCGGAGGTTTCGCCGGCGACGAGGACGATGAGCGGACCGGCCACTGAGACTGGGCTACTGGCGGCTGGCTACTGGCTGCTGGCCGGAAGGCAGCTGCCGCTGTTCTTTGTCTGGCCAGTGGCCAGCAGCCAGCTGCCAGTCGCCGACCTCATCTCACGATTCCCACGCGCTCGCGCCGCGGCGTCGTGTCGTTGAGGAAGTCCACGAATGCCTTGAGTTCGGGCTGCTCGGGTACCAGCGCGCCGAGTTCTTCGGTGGCATCCACAAGCTTCAGCTTCGAGCGGTACAGAATGCGGTACGCCTTGCGAATGTTGCGGATCTGCTCGGGCGTGTAACCGCGGCGCTTGAGTCCTTCCGCATTGACGCTGTGCGGCTCGGCAGGCCGGCCGACGGCCATGACATAGGGCGGCACATCGCGCGTGACGGCGGTGTTGTTCGCGATGAAGGCATGCGCACCGATCTTGCAGAACTGATGCACGCCGGCGAAGCCGCCCAGATGCACCCAGTCGCCCATTTCGACGTGGCCGCCGAGCGTGGCGTAGTTGGCGAAAACGCAATGCGAGCCGATGACACAGTCGTGCCCGACATGCGAACCGGCCATGAACAGGTTGTCGCTGCCGATGCGCGTGACGAGCTGATCCTTGGTCGTGCCGCGATTGATGGTGCAGTTCTCGCGAAACACGTTGCGGTCGCCGAT
>CAYWHG010000021.1:0-25412 GCA_964457865.1 uncultured Steroidobacter sp. | reverse complement strand
TGGTCGTGCCGCGATTGATGGTGCAGTTCTCGCGAAACACGTTGCGGTCGCCGATCTCCAGGCGGGTCGGTTCGCCCTTGTACTTGAGATCCTGCGGCGCGGCGCCGATGGAGGCGAACTGGAAGATCCTGTTGCCGCGACCGATGCTGGTCGGCCCGTCGATGACGACGTGCGGGCCCACCCAGCATTCCGGTCCGATTGTCACACCCGCGCCGATCACCGAGTACGCGCCGACTTCCGCGTCGGGCGCCAACACGGCGTCGGGTGCAATCAGGGCGGTTGGGTGAATGACCATGGCGCTTGCAGTCTATTTACTTGGCGGTTCCGGGTGCCACCATCATTTCGGCGCTGGTGGCGACTTCGCCGTCCACTTCGGCAACCGTGGCGAACTTCCAGATGCCCCGCATCTGCCGTTCCAGCGTTGCCTTGAGGATGAGCTGGTCACCCGGCTCCACCGGCCGGCGAAAGCGTGCACTGTCGATGCCGACGAAATACATCGGCCGCGACGCATCGGGATACTGACCGGCCGTGACGAACGCCAGGATGCCGGCCGTCTGTGCCAGTGCTTCGAGGATGATGACGCCGGGAAATACCGGCCGGTGCGGAAAATGCCCAGGGAAGAAATGTTCGTTGAACGTCACGTTCTTGAGCGCCCGGATCGACTTGCCGGCAATGCACTCCTGGACCCGGTCGACCAGCAGGAACGGATAGCGGTGCGGCAATCGACGCAGCACTTCGTTGATGTCCATCGTCAGGACCTGCTCGCCCTGCTCCGTGTTGCCGGTCTCGGTCATTCTCTCCCCTTGCGATGCTGTCGCTGCTGCTACGGGGACGGTTCGTCACCCGGCGATTCTGCCTCTTCATCCGCTCCCGGCTGCTCCAGACGACGCAGGCGTCGCGCCATGTCGTCGAGCTGGTAGAAGCGCGCCGCATTCTTGCGGAATCTGGCGGTTTCGTCGATGGGTAGTCCACTCGAATAGTAGCCGGGCTTGCGGATGCTGCTGGAGACGAACGACAGGCCGGTCAGCATCACGTCATCGCAGATCGTGAGATGGCCGGCGATGCCGACCATTCCGCCGATCATGCAGCGCTGACCGATGGTGGTGCTGCCGGCAACGCCGGCACAGCCGGCCATCGCCGTGTGCGCGCCGATGCGGACGTTGTGGGCGATCTGGACCTGGTTATCGAGCTTGACGCCGTCGCCGATGACGGTGTCGCCGATGGCACCGCGATCGATCGTGGTACTGGCGCCGATTTCGACATCGTTGCCGATCTGCACGCTGCCGATCTGGGGCACCTTGATCCATTCACCGCGATCCGGCGCCAGACCGAAGCCGTCGGCGCCGATGACGGCGCCCGGATGCAGCAGGCAGCGCTCGCCGATGCCGACCTCATGACAGAGCGTGACACTGGCGACGAGCCGGGTATCCGCACCGACACGCGCACCCTGCATGATCACGCAGCCCGGGCCGATCACCGCCCGGGGACCGACCACGACATTGGCCTCGATTACGGCTCGCGCAGCGACCGCTGCCGTCGGATCGATCCGCGCCAAGGGATCGACGATGGCGGAAGGATGGATGCCCGCAGCAACGGTCGGCGCCGGATGCAGCAATGCCGCGATCCGCGCATAGGTCGCGTATGGATTGACTGCAATCAGCGCGGCCCCGGGACAGGCCTCTGCCAGTCGCTGCTCGATGATTACCGCGCCCGCGCGGGTCTTCGACAGGTGGCGTCGATACTTGGGATTGGCAAGGAACGTGACCGCGTCAGGCCCGGCGTCTTCCAGCGTGGCGACACGGGCAACACGCGCGTCCGGATCGCCCTTCAGCGAGCAGCCGAACCGGACCGCCAATTCCCCCAGGGTGATGCTCATGGGGGTTGCGCGCTGCGCCGGTGGCTTACGGCTTCGCCGGCGGAGTGGCCGGCTTCGGCGCGGTACCGCCCGCCTTGAAACGGGCCTGCAGTGCGTTCAGCACCTGCGCGGTGATGTCCATCGACTCATTGACGTACAGCACGCCATCACCGAGCACCAGGTCGTAGCTCGAATTGCGCGCGAACACCTGTACTTCCTGCAGCAGCGAGCGCTGCAGCTTGCCCAGCTCCTCGTTGCGACGGAGATTCAGGTCTTCGACGTATTCGTTCTGCTTGCGCTGCATTTCGCGCTGACCGTCGCGCAGATCCTTCTCTGCATTGCGACGTTCGTTCTCGGCCATCACGGCGCCGTCGCGCTGCAGCTTCTCTTCCTTGGTCTTGAGATCCTTCTGCTGCGCGACGATGGAACGCTGACGCGGTGCGAATTCATCCTGCAGCGCCTGCATGGCCGCCTTCGCCTGGGGCGCCTCCTCGAGCAGCCGCGGCACATTCACCACTGCCACCTTGAGTTCTGCATGAGCCGCACCGAGCGGCGCCAGCAGCGCCAGGCCGGTCGAAACAACGAGTCCGTAAATGCTCAAACGTGCCATGGAAAGAACCTTCGTCCGAATTGTGTCTGTATGAACGTCAGAACGCCTGACCGATGGAGAACTGGAACCCTTCGGTCTCGTCCCCGTAGCGATTCGGCGTATCCCCTCTTTCGTCATTCAGGGGCACCGCGTAGCTGAACCGGAAGACACCCAGGGGTGCCAGCCATTGCACTGCGACACCCGCCGACTGCCTCAGCTCATCATAGCTGAACTTGTAGTCGACCGGCCCCTGCACCCCGGTGGCGGGATCGGGCGGCCCGATGAACGCGATGTCCTGGTTCGAGAAGACATTGCCGATATCGTAGAACAGGCTGAACCGCGCGCTGTTGCGCCACTTTTCCGGCATCGGCAGCAACAGTTCCGTCTGGGCAACGGTCTTGATGTTGCCGCCATACGGACGACCGAAGCTGTCCTTCGGTCCCAGCCGGCTTTCGCGGAAGCCGCGAACCGAGTCCGGGCCGCCGGCAAAAAACTGACGATAGGGCGGCAGACCGGTGGTATCGCCCAGGGGTTCGCCGTACGCCAGCTCGACGTTGACCATCAGCTTGAAGTCGCGCCAGATGGGGATGAACTTCAGCAGGTCGTACGAGGCGGTCCAGAATTCCACTTCGCTGCCCGGCAGCGTGTAGCTGAGGCTCAGACGCTGGCGGGTACCGGCGGTCGCGAAGATGGTGCGGTTGCGCGAATCGAAGCTCCAGCCCGTATTCAACTCGAACGTCTTGAACTTGGAGCGGAACAGCGCGTAGTTCGGATACTCCTCGCACGGTATCGTCAGATCGGTGTGCGAAAGGCACTCGGACTGCGGATTGCCGTTGTTCTGCACCCAGTAGTTCGCTTCCGCCGCACTGCCGAGGGACGTCGTGGCGAGCTCGGCCTGCTGTGCCGACAGTCCGAAGCTCAGGTACTGGTACTCGGTGATCGGGTAGTCGTAGCCGATGCCGGCCGTCATGGTCGTCGTGTCGAAATCCGACGTCGCCGACGTGAACTGCGTGACGTCGCGGTAACCCAGCGAAATGGTGCGTCGCACGCCGTCGATGGTGGTGTACGGATCCGTGTGCGAGAAGCTGTAGCTCTTGGCGTAACGGCCGGAATTGATTTCCGCCTGCACGCGATTACCCGTGCCCATGAAGTTCGAGTGCGTGAAGCTGCCGTTGAGGATGACCGACTGCGACTCGGAGTAACCGATACCGCCGCCAAACTGCCCGGGCAGACCTTCCTTGATTTCGAAGTCGACGTCGACCAGGTCGGCCGCGCCCGGTACCGGCGTGTTCTCGACATCGACCTTTTCGATGAACGGCAGACGCTGGATACGCTGCTTGGAACGCTCGACCGCCGTGTTCGACAGATAGGCGCCTTCGAGCTGACGCATTTCGCGGCGGAACACTTCGTCGTTCACGCCCGTGGTGCCGTTGAAATTCATGCGACGGACATAGACGCGATTCTTCGGATCGACGACGAAGGTGAGCGAAATTTCCTTGGTCTCCTCGTTGGCCTGCGGCACCGGATCGATCGTGGCGAAGGCGTAGCCGTCGAAGCCGAGACGCAGCTTCATCGCTTCCGTGGTCGCCGTGATGAACTTGCGCGAATACGTGTCGCCCGGCTGGATCAGGATCAGTCGCTTGAGTTCGGACTCCGGCACGACCATGTTGCCGGCGAGCTTCACCTCGGAAACTTTATAGACATCGCCCTCGTTCACGTTGATCGTGACGAAGATGTCATCCTTCTCGGGTGCGATGGCCACCTGCGTCGAGGTCACGGCGAAGTTCGCATAGCCGCGATCCATGTAGTACGAACGCAGCTTTTCGAGATCGCCCGACAGCGCTTCGCGCGCATAGCGATCGTCCTGCTTGTACCAGGACAACCAGTTCGGCGTCCGCAACTCGAATGTTTCCTGCAGATCCTCGTCGGGAAACGCGGTGTTGCCGGCGATGTTGATCTGGCGGATGCGGGCGCGCTTGCCTTCGACGATATCGACCGACACCTTGACCTTGTTGCCCGGAACTTCTTCGACCTTGGCATCGACGCGCACCGCGTACTTGCCGCGCGAAAAATACTGGTCGGTGAGGTACTGCTTCACCTCGTCCAGCACGGACTGGTCGAAGGTCTTGCCGGTGGCGAGGCCGACATTGCGCAGCGAGCGCTGCAGGTCTTCGGTCTTGATGTCCTTGTTGCCCTTGATCTCGAAGCTCTCGATGGACGGACGTTCGAGCACGGCAATGACGAGGGTTCCGCCGTCGCGGCGCATCTCGACATCCTTGAAGAAGCCGGTGGCGTACAGCGCCCGCATCGATTCGGCGACGCGACGCTGGTCGAGCTGATCGCCGATGTTCACGGGCAGGTAGTTGAACACCGTACCTTCCGAGATGCGCTGCAGGCCCTCGATACGGATGTCGCCGACCGTGAACGTCGAGGACTGGGCACTGGCGGTCACCGGATGAGTCGCGATGACACTGCCGGCCGCAAGCACGAGCGTTGCGTGAATGATTGTTCTCAAACGCATCAGATGGGGGCCCTGCAGTTCTTTGTTACGGCGCCAGATGTCGCGCAATGTCGTTGTAGAAAGCCAGCGACATCATGAGAATCAGCACCGCGATGCCGATCTGCTGGCCGAACAGCTGCGCTCGCTCTGAGACAGGCTTGCCTTTCACCAGTTCCGCGAGCTGATAAACAATCTGTCCGCCGTCGAGGACGGGGATGGGCAGCAGGTTCAGCACACCGAGGCTGATGCTGATCAGCGCCAGGGTACTGAAGAAGGTCCGCCAGCCATGCCGCGCCGCGAAACCCGTTGTCTCGGCAATGGCGATCGGCCCGGAAAGGTTCTTGAGGGAAACGTCGCCGGTGACGATCCGGCCGACGATCCTGAGGGTGAAGAGGGAGGTGTCCCAGGTCTTGGCCGCTGCCTCGCCGACGGCCTCCAATGGGCCGTACTTCTGCACCGCCAGCATGTCTTCCCGCTTGATGCGGCTCTCCAGGATCTCGCCACTGGACCACACCCCGATGCGACCGACCACCTGGCCGTTCTCCGTCGACTCGCCGATCGTTACCGGAATCTGCAGCGTCTGTCCGCCCCGCTCAACCGTAAACAGCATCTGGCGGTTTGCGTTCGGCTGGACCAGTTGCAGCAGTTGCTGGAAATCGCTGACTTCCTGTTGGTCGATTCTGACGATCCGGTCACCGACGACCAGACCCGCCTTCGCGGCAGCACTGTCCTCGATCAACTTACCGACGTCGGCCACCACCCGCGGACGCCAGAAATCGAATCCCAGACCCTGCAGCATGGTATCGGCCTGGGTCAGCGATCGACGCTTGTCGCCCGTCTGCATGATCACGTTACGCTCGCTGCCGTCGATGCCGCGCACGCGCATGGCGATCGTGCCGTCGTCGATCAGGTCGTCGAGCGTGCCCAGCAGGGCCGATTCCAGCGTTTCCACGGACTTGCCGCCGACGCTGAGGATGGTGTCCTCGTATCTGAGGCCCGCCTGTGCCGCGATCGATTCGGCGGCCACGTCGCCCACGATCGGCTTGAGCGTCGGCTGTCCCGCGGTGAACAACACCCAGTACATTGCGACCGCGAAAATCAGATTGAACGCAGGTCCCGCGAGCAGCACGGCAATGCGCTTCCACACGGGCGCGCGATTGAAGGAGCGATGCGCTTCGCTCGCCGGGACATTGCCCTCGCGTTCGTCCAGCAGTTTCACGTAACCGCCCAGCGGGATCGCGGCGATGACGTATTCGACCTGATCCTTGCCAGCGACACGCTGCCACAGCGGCTTGCCGAAGCCGATCGAGAAGCGCAGCACCTTGATGCCGAGGCGGCGCGCGACCCAGAAGTGACCGAACTCGTGGACCGCCACGAGGATGCCGATCGCGACGACGAACGTCAGGATGGCGGTGAGGATTTCCGCCGGGCTGTCTGTCGAGATCATGCACACGCTCCCGCGGCCGGGCCGGCAATTCCGAGCCGGGCCTGCGCCTGCAACCGGGCCCAGCCGTCGGCGGTCATGACATCCTGCAGCGATGTCACTGAACGTACGCTGTGCTGGGACAGGACCTGGTCAATGATGGCCGGGATCTCCAGGAAAGGAAGTTGACCGTTCAGGAAGGCGCTCACGGCGACTTCGTTCGCCGCATTCAGTACCGCCGGGGCCGTACCGCCCGCTTCGGCGGCACGCCGCGCCAGCGCCAGGCAGGGAAATCGTTCCAGGTCCGGCGCCTCGAAATCGAGCCGCCCGGCCCGCACGATGTCGAGCGATTCTACACCGGAGGCAATGCGCTGCGGCCAGCCAAGGGCATGGGCGATCGGCACGCGCATGTCGGGGTTTCCGAGCTGTGCGAGCATCGATCCGTCGCAGTACTCGACCAGGGAATGGACGATGCTCTGCGGATGGACGACGACTTCGACCTGGGCCGGCGGCAGATTGAACAGCAGACACGCCTCGATCAGTTCGAGCCCCTTGTTCATCAGCGTGGCGGAATCGACGGAGATCTTGCGCCCCATCACCCAGCGCGGGTGGGCACAGGCCTGATCCGGGGTCACGCCTCGCAGCGCATCACGGGCAGTACGCAGGAACGGCCCGCCCGACGCCGTGAGCAGGACACGGCTGACACCGGCGCTGCGCACGCCGGCCCGGCTGTCCGAGGGCAGGCACTGGAAAATGGCGTTGTGTTCGCTATCGACCGGCACGAGCGTCGCTCCGCCCTGACGCACGGCGTCCATGAACAGCGGGCCGGACATCACGAGGGCTTCCTTGTTCGCGAGCAGGATTCGCTTGCCCGCCCGCGCGGCGGCAAGACTCGATCTCAGGCCGGCCGCGCCGACGATGCCCGCCATGACGATGTCGACCCTTTCGTGGGACGCAACCTCGCAAAGGGCATCCTCGCCGTGGAGAACACGCGTGGCGACTCCTGACCCGCGCAGCTCCTGCTCAAGTCGCGCCGCCTCCGTCGGATTCGACAGAACGGCCATTTCGGGGCGATGCCGCAGGCACTGCTCCCTTAGCCGTGCACTATTGCCATGGGCAGTCAGTGCCGTGACCGAATAGCGATCGGAATGTCTCGCCAGCACATCGAGCGTGCTGACGCCGATGCTGCCGGTCGAGCCGAGCACTGCGACACGCACCGGCTGCGGACTCATACCAGCAGCCCCAGGAATTCGAGGCTCACGAGGAACACGGGCGCCGCGGCCGTGACGCTATCGACGCGATCGAGCACGCCGCCGTGGCCGGGCAGCAGATTGCCGCTGTCTTTCAGACCCGCATGGCGTTTGAACAGGCTCTCTGTCAGATCGCCCACCACCGAGGCCAGGACGACGACCGCACACACGGCAAGAAACGGTACGGCACTGACCTCAAACCACGCGACGCCGACGAATGCCATCAATGCGGCGGCAACGAGCCCACCCGCCACGCCCTCCCAGGTCTTGCCGGGGCTGACTCGCGGCGCGAGCTTGTGGCGACCGAATCGACGACCGCCGAAGTACGCACCCACGTCGGCCGCCACGACCAGCAGCAGCACGAACAATACGAGGTGCGGATCGCGCGCATGCAGCCACACCAGCGCCACCCATGCCGGCACCAGCACCACAAATCCCGCGAGCACGCCGAGCAGGCGATGCATATGCGTCGGGAAGAAGGCGATCCAGAGCAATGCGATGAGCCACCAGAGCATCGCGGCATTGAGGATCCATCGAATCCGCGTCGGGTCGCTCAGCCAGCAGGCCGCCAGCGCCGCCGCGATCGCGAGCACATAGACGACACGGCCCGGCTTCGAACCGAACCCCGGAAAGGCCGCCCATTCCCACGCACCGGCAAGCACCAGCAGCGCCAGCACCGCCATCGTCACCTGATGCGGAACCCACAGGATCACCAGCAGCGCGAGCGGCGCGAGCAGCAGGGCGGTGATGATTCGCTGCCGCAGCATCAGCGCGACTCGACCTGTGCCGGCGCCAGCCCGAACCGGCGCTGCCGGCCGGCGAAGTGATCGAGCGCCGCTGCGAGTTCCTCGTCGCCGAAGTCCGGCCACAGCGTGTCGCAGAAGTACAGCTCGGTGTAGGCGAGGTTCCAGAGCAGAAAATTGCTGATGCGCTGTTCGCCGCCGGTGCGGATGAACAGATCGGGATCCGGCAATCCGGCGAGGGCAACGCAATTGCCGAGGGCGGCTTCGTCGATGTCTTCCACCCGCAGTTCGCCGGCGACGCAGCGTCTGGCGAGTTCGCCCGCTGCCGCCGACAGATCCCAGCGACCGCCGTAGGCAATCGCAATCACGAGCGTCATGCGGGTGTTGTGTGCGGTGAGCGCCTCGGCCGCGTGGATACGATCACGCAATGCGGTCGACAACTGATCGAGGCGACCGATGAAGCGCAGCCGGATGCTGTTCTTGTGCAGGTCATCGACTTCATTGTCGAGGGCTTCGAGGAAGCGCCCCATGAGCATGGACACTTCCTCGCGCGGCCGCTGCCAGTTCTCGCTGGAGAAGGCGAACAGGGTCAGCACTTCGACGCCACGCCTGGCGCATCCCTCGACGGTCTGCTTGACGGCTTTCACACCCATGCGATGACCGGCAGGCCGCGGCAGCGCGCGGCGCGCGGCCCAGCGACCGTTGCCGTCCATGATCACTGCAACATGGCGCGGCAATACGGACGAAACCTGCTTCACGGAAGGTGGCATTGACTGGAGTGCCCGGGAGCCGGATCAGACCTGCATCAGTTCTTTTTCTTTTTCTGCCAGGACCTGGTCGATCTCGCCGACGTACTTGTCGGTGAGCTTCTGGATCTCGTCCTGGGCACGACGGTCGTCGTCCTGCGAAACGAGCTTTTCCTTCAGCAGATCCTTGAGATCACCCATCACGTCGCGACGCACGTTGCGCACCGCGACGCGCGCGCCCTCCGCCTCCTGCCGGACGACCTTGGCCAGGTCGCGGCGGCGTTCCTCGGTCAACGGCGGCATCGGCACGCGGATCACGGTCCCGGCGGTCGCGGGCATGAGCCCCAGATCGGACTTCATGATCGCCTTCTCGATCGCCTGCACCATCTGCTTTTCCCATGGCGTCACCGTGATCGTACGAGCGTCTTCGAGGGCGACGTTGGCGACCTGATTGATCGGCACTTCGTTGCCGTAGTACTCGACCCGAATGTGTTCGAGCAGGCTCGGATGGGCACGTCCTGTACGCAGCCGCTTCAGTTCGTTCTTCAGGGCGACCACGCATTTCTGCATGCGCTCGGTGGCGTCTTTCTTGATGTCGTCGATCATTGGAGTCTCCAGTCAGACCGGGATGGGCGGACGGCGACGCCATGCGTCGAACCGACCGCTTCCTCTCAAGGGTTGGTTACCAGCGTACCGACATCCTCGCCGCGCACGATGCGCATGAGTTCGCCTGGCTTCGTCAGGTCGAAAACGCGCAGCGGCAGGTTGTTGTCGCGGCACATGACGATCGCCGTGGCATCCATGACATTGAGGCGATCCGTCAGCACCTTGTCGAAGGTGAGGCGCTGATAACGCGTGGCGGCCGGGTTCTTCTTCGGGTCATCGGAATAGATGCCGTCGACCTTCGTTGCCTTGAGCAACAGGTCGGCGTTGATTTCGATGGCGCGCAGGCTGGCCGCCGTATCGGTGGTGAAAAAGGGATTGCCGGTGCCTGCGGCCAGGATGGTCACCCTGCCCTTCTCCAGATGCCGCACCGCGCGCCGCCGGATGTACTCCTCGCACACCTCGTTGATGCGAATGGCCGACATGACCCGCGCATACATGCCGAGCCCTTCGACCGCATCCTGCAATGCCAGCGAATTCATGACCGTGGCGAGCATGCCCATGTGATCGCCCGTCACCCGATCCATTCCGGCGCCGGCCAGACCGGCACCGCGAAAAATGTTGCCGCCGCCGATCACGATCGCAACCTGGAGCCCGAGACTCATGACCTCGCGGATTTCGCCGGCGATGCGCTTGAGCATCCTGGGATCGATGCCGTAATCCTCCTCGCCCATCAACGCTTCGCCCGAGAGCTTGACGAGAATGCGGCGCAGGCCCGGACCTGAGGGGAAGGGAGTCGTCGGCATTTTGCTGGGTTCGGTCATGTTGCCTGCCTGGAAAACCGTTCCGGAATGGACGGCGAGGAAGAAATCCCTGTCAGCGCCGCAATTCCGTCACCCTATTATAGAGAACCCCGCCGTGGCGGGGTTCTCTTGATCGCGATCGTCAGTCTCAGCGGGGTGGCGCCTTGGAGCTTTCCACCTGCTTGCGGACTTCCTCGGCGAAGTCCTCCTGCTTCTTTTCGATACCGGCGCCGACTTCGTAGCGCACGAACGATGCAACCTCGGCACCTGACTGTTTCAGGTACTGCTCGACGCTCTGCTTGTCGTCCTTCACGAACGGCTGGCCCAGCAGCGTAATCTCGTTGATCCACTTGCGGGTCCTGCCTTCGGCCGCCTTGGTCACGATCGCATCGGGCTTGCCGACCATCTTCGGATCCTGGCGCGTCTGCTCGACGTGGATTTCCTGCTCCTTCTTCAGCTGCTCGGCAGGAATCTGGTCGGCCGACACATGCGGCGGATTGATCGCCGCCACGTGCATCGCAACGTCCTTTGCGGCGGCTTCGTCGCCCTTCTTCAGGACCACCAGCGCACCGATCCGCGAGCCGTGCAGGTAGCTGCCGACGAGGACCGGCGACTCGACGATATCGAAACGACGCACGCTGATGTTCTCGCCGATCTTGGCGATCAGGGCACGGCGAACTTCGTCGAGGGTTGCGCCGCTCTCGGACTTCGCAGCCAGCAATGCCTCCACCGACGTCGGACGCTCTGCCAGTGCGGCCTTCGCCACGCTCGCAGCGAATCCCTTGAAGTCATTCTCGCGGG
Source organism: uncultured Steroidobacter sp. (assembly GCA_964457865.1). Taxonomy (GTDB): domain Bacteria; phylum Pseudomonadota; class Gammaproteobacteria; order Steroidobacterales; family Steroidobacteraceae; genus Steroidobacter. The sequence goes on along the minus strand of CAYWHG010000021.1, from coordinate 14,099 downwards.
CGACGAAATCCGTTTCGCAGTTCACTTCGACGATCGCAGCGCGCTTCGCATCGGCGGAACGCTCGATCACGATCACGCCTTCAGCGGCGACGCGGGCGGCCTTCTTGTCCGCCTTCGCCAGACCCGTCTTGCGCATCAACTCGGCGGCCGCATCGAGGTCGCCATTGGTCTCAGTGAGTGCCTTCTTGCACTCCATCATGCCCGCGCCAGTACGTTCGCGGAGCTGCTTTACTGCTTCTGCTGTAACGGCCATGAATCACTCCGCGGCAGGGGTCGACGCGTCTGCTGCGGCAGGCACAGCCTGGTCCGCCGTGGCAGGCGCAGCCTGGTCCGCTGCGGCAGCCGGCTTGCGGGACGCAGCGCGACGGCTCGCCATCACGTCAGCAGCAGTCGAATCGGAATCGACGTCCTCGAGTTCGACAGCCGGCGCTGCAGCTGCTTCGTCCTGCGGACGCTTGCGCGCTGCAGCCTTCTTCTTCACGGCGGCAGGCTTGCCGCCACCGCGACGCGCTGCCGGAGCAGGGGCACCTGACTTGGGCTTTGGCTTGCCTTCCGCATCGAGCTCGACGAATTCGTCTTCGCCGGTGGGGACTTCAGGCAGCGAGGACCGGCCATCGACCACCGCATCGGCAATGCCGGCGCCGTAGAGCTGGATGGCGCGCATCGCATCGTCGTTGCCGGGAATGACGAAATCGACGTCGTCCGGGGCGCAGTTCGTGTCGACGACCGCGACGACCGGGATGCCGAGCTTCTTCGCTTCGTGAATCGCAATGCGCTCGTGACCGACATCGACCACGAACAGCACATCGGGCAGCGACTCCATGTCCTTGATGCCGCCGAGGCTGCGCTCGAGCTTCTCGCGCTCGCGGCGCAGGCCCTGCGCTTCGCGCTTGCGGTGCTGATCGAGCGTGCCGTTCGCCGCCATCTCGTCGAGCGTGGTGAGGCGCTTGATCGACTGACGCACGGTCTTGAAATTGGTGAGCATGCCGCCGAGCCAGCGATGGCTCACATAGGGCATGGCGCAGCGCTGCGCTTCCGTCTTGATGGCTTCGCGCGCCGAACGCTTGGTGCCGACGAACAGCACCTTGCCGCCGTCCGCAACGACCTGACGGATGAAAGCCGCCGCCTCGTTGTACAAGGGCAGCGTCTTCTCGAGATTGATGATATGGATCCGGTTACGTTCCCCGAAAATGAACTGAGCCATTTTGGGGTTCCAGAAGCGGGTCTGATGTCCGAAATGGACGCCCGCTTCCAGCATCTGTCGCATGGACACGCTGGACATAGCAAAACTCCTTGGGGGGTTGAGCCTCCACTGATCCCATACGACGACCTGGTTTCCCAGGCACCCCGCCGCACGTGACGACCAGTGTGAGAGATGGTTGAAGACGGATTCGTTGCCAAAAAAGCGGGCGCTTTATACCATAAACTCAATGATCGACCACAGGTTTTTTCCCGGAAATTTGCCCCTCTCGCCCGCGGCACATTTCCGTACCTGACGCTTCCATCCGGCGCTTCCGCCCGCATACTGACCACCCCTGAACGCCGCCGGCGTTCGCCGGGAGCCGGTCATGCGCGGGCGAGCGGTTTCCCTTATTCGCAACAGACGTTCCAGCTATGCATGCCACGATCAAAACCCCGGCAGAACAAGCCTCTATGCGCGAGGCAGGACGCCTGGCCGCCGATGTCCTGGACATGATCGCGCCCTATGTCGTGGCCGGGGTGACCACGGATGAGCTGAACGAGCGCTGCCACAATTTCATCGTGGATGTGCAGCGCGCCATCCCTGCCCCGCTCAACTACCGCGGTTTTCCCAAGTCGATCTGTACATCGGTCAATCACGTGGTCTGCCACGGCATCCCGACCGACCGGCGCCTCAAACAGGGCGACATCATCAATATCGACGTCACCGTCATCAAGGACGGGTGGCATGGCGATACGAGCAGGATGTTCACGGTCGGCAAGGTCAACCCCGCCGTCCAGCGACTCGTGGACGTGACCCGCGAAGCCATGTGGACCGGCATCCGCCAGGTGCGCCCCGGGGCGCACCTCGGCGATATCGGCGCCGCAATCCAGACCATGATCGATCCGCTGCACCTGTCGATCGTGCGCGAGTACTGCGGACATGGCATCGGCAGAATCTTTCACGAAGATCCGCAGGTACTGCACTATCGCCAGCGCGACGCAGGCGTCGAACTGGTGCCCGGCATGACATTCACGATCGAACCCATGATCAATGCGGGCAAACGCGACGTGAAACTGCTGGCGGACGGCTGGACCGTCGTGACCAAGGATCACTCGCTGTCGGCACAGTGGGAACACACCGTGCTGGTAACCGACTCGGGCTACGAAGTGCTCACGCTCAGTGCCACCGAGCGCTGAGCCATAAAGAAATCACCTATGCGCGTCGTCACACCCGAAGATTTCGAAGACCTCGGCACTGCCGCAGCCGACCCCAGCTGGGACTATCTGGCCCATCTGCCGCAGCGCCTGCAGGGCGGCGGCACGCCCGACATCGCCTCGTTTCGCGAGGCACTCACCGAAGGCGACAACCGGCTCAAGCAACGCTTTGCCGACGACGAACCGGTCGAGCGCCTGGTGCGCGACCGCGCCCGTCTGGTTGACACGTTGCTGAAGACTGCGTGGAAGCTGCACGTCGGCGACTTCGCGCGCGAGGTGGCGCTGATCGCCGTCGGCGGCTACGGCCGCGGCGAACTGAACCTGTGCTCCGACATCGACATCATGATCCTGCTGCCCAAGAGCGAATCGACGCCGTGGCAGTCGAATCTCGAACGCTTCCTCACCTTCATGTGGGACATCGGGCTCGAAGTGGGTCACAGCGTCCGCACCATCGACGATTGCCAGCGCGAAAGCGCCGCCGATGTCAGCGTCGCCACCACCATGATCGAGGCGCGCCTGCTGACCGGTCCCGAGCAGCTGCTCGAAGCCATGCGTCGCGCCTTGGCGCCGGAACGCGTCTGGCCGACCCGGGATTTCTTCGAGGCCAAGGTCGCCGAACAGACGGCGCGGCATCATCGCTATCACGACACCGCGTACAACCTCGAACCGAATGTGAAATCGAGTCCCGGCGGGCTGCGCGACATCCAGACCATCGGCTGGGTCGCCAAGCGCCATTTCAATGCCGATTCGCTCGACGAACTGGTCGATCACGGCTTCCTCACCCGCGCCGAGCTGCGCAAGCTCAAGGCGGCGCAGGCCTTCCTGTGGAAGGCCCGCTTCGCGTTGCACGTGCTGACCAACCGTCGCGAAGACCGCCTGCTGTTCGATCACCAGATCAAACTGGCGAAGATGTTCGGCTACGAGGATGCGACCTACACGCTCGCCGTCGAACAGTTCATGCAGCGCTACTACCGCACGGCCATGGACGTGAGCCTGCTGAACGAAATGCTGCTGCAGCTCTTCCGCGAGGCAATCCTGTCCGACGCCAACGTGACGCCGGTGCCGGTGAATCCGCGTTTCCAGATCCGCAGCGACTATGTCGAGATCACCAGCGAGGACGTGTTCGACCGCTATCCGTCCGCGCTGCTCGAACTGTTCGTGGTCATCGAGCAGCACCCGGAAATCCGCGGCGTCCGCGCCGCCACCATCCGCCAGGTCACGCGCCACCTGTGGCTGATCGACGAGGAATTCCGCCAGCATCCGCGCAATCACCGGCTGTTCTTCGAGATCCTGAGTGCACCGGTCGGCGTGACCCACGAACTGCGCCGCATGAATCTGTACGGTGTGCTCGGCCGCTACATTCCCGCCTTCGGCCGCATCGTCGGCCGCATGCAGTACGACCTGTTCCATGCCTATACGGTCGATGCGCATACGCTGTTCGTGGTGAGCAACCTGCGGCGCCTCGCCATGCCAAAGTACGACCACGAATTTCCGGCGCTGTCGCGCATCATGCAGTCGCTGCCGAAGCCCGAACTCGCCTATCTCGCCGCGCTGTTCCATGATATCGCCAAGGGACGCGGCGGCGATCATTCGGAACTCGGCTCGGTCGATGCGGAAGCCTTCTGTCTCGAACAGGGTCTGTCGCGCTACGACGCGCGTCTCGTCGCATGGCTGGTGCGCAATCACCTGATCCTGTCGGTGACGGCACAGAAGAAGGACATCAGCGATCCGAAAGTACTGCACGAGTTCGCCAAGCATGTCGGCGACCAGAACCACCTCGACTACCTGTACGTGCTGACCGTTGCCGACGTGCGCGGCACGAATCCGAAGCTCTGGAACAACTGGAAGGCGTCGCTGTTCTCGGAATTCTATGAGCGCACCAAGCAGGCACTGCGCCGCGGACTGGAAAGTCCGATCGACCGCGAGGAGCTGATCGCCGAAACCCAGTCACGCGCCCGCGAACTGGTTGCCGGGGTTGCGGCGGCAAAGGTCAACGAAGTGTGGCTGCACCTGACCGACGATTATTTCCTGCGTCATACGCCGGAAGAAATCGCCTGGCACACGCGACTGCTGGCAGCGCGCGAAGCCGGCGACGATTCGTCGCTGGTATCGGTGGAACAGCAATCCGGACGCGGCGGCACGGCCATCTCCACCTACACGCCACAGACACAGCACAGCTTTGCGCGCACCACCGCCCTGCTCGACCAGCTCGGCCTCACCATCGTCGATGCGCGCATCACGCCGACCGGCGATGACTTCAGTCTCGACGTGTACCACGTGCTCGAAGACACGGGCGCCGAGATCACGGACATGAACCGCATCCGCGACATCGAGCAGCACCTGTCCCACGAGCTGGCAAAGCCCGATGAAGCGGCATTCATGACCGTGACGCGCCGCGCACCGCGCCAGGTGCGCATGTTCACGACACCGACCCAGATCACCTTCGTTGACGATCCGGTCAATCAGCGCACGATCGTCGAACTGATTGCGGGCGACCGGCCCGGCCTGCTGTCGCAGATCGCCAAGGTCTTCATGAATGAGCGCATCGAGATCTACACGTCCAAGATCATGACCGTCGGCGAGCGCGCCGAGGACGTGTTCTATGTCACCGGCGAACGCGGCATCAATCTCGATACTGAAGCACGCGAACGCATCGCCGCGCAGCTCACTGCGGCTCTCGATCCTCGCGAATAAGAAGGACACGCATGAATCCCGCGCTGGCGCTACTGCAGCCCTATCCCTTCGAACGCCTGCGTGCCCTGCTTGCCGGCGCGCAACCGCCCGCCGATCTGCCGCTCATCGCCCTGTACATCGGCGAGCCGCGCCATCCGCCGCCGCCGTTCGTCCTCGATGCCCTGACGAAGGGACTCAACACGGTGGGCAGTTATCCGCTCACGCTCGGCCTGCCGGAGTTCCGTCAGTCCGTCGCCGCCTGGCTGGCGCGGCGCTTCGGGCTTCCCGCCGGCGCAATGAATCCGGAAACGATGATTCTTCCGGCCAACGGCACGCGCGAGGCCCTGTTCGCCGTGGTGCAGGCCATCACCGAGCGCAGCAACGATCCGCTGGTGGTGATGCCGAATCCGTTCTATCAGATCTACGAAGGCGCAGCGCTGCTCGCCGAAGCGAAGCCCTGGTTCATGGGCAACGATCGCGACAATGAAGCCCTGCCCGATCTCGACGGCGTGCCGCCCGAAGTCTGGAATCGCTGCCAGTTGCTGTTCCTGTGTTCGCCGGGCAATCCCACCGGTGCCGTGGCAAGCATCGACTACCTGAAGCGTGCACTGGAACTCGCGGAGCGCTACGACTTCATCGTGGCCTCGGACGAGTGCTACAGCGAAATCTATCTCGACGAGTCGCGACCGCCGGCCGGGCTGCTGCAGGCCGCCATCGCCGCAGGGCACAGCCAGTTCGAGCGATGTCTCGTCTTCCACAGCCTGTCGAAGCGTTCCAGCGTGCCGGGACTGCGATCGGGCTTCGTGGCCGGCGATCCTGCCGTGATGAAGTCGTTCCTGCTCTATCGCACGTATCACGGCTGCGCGATGCCCGCCTATGTACAGCTTGCCAGCATCGCCGCCTGGAACGACGAGCAGCATGTGATCGAGAACCGGCGCCTCTATCGCGAAAAATTCGCCAGTGTCCTGCCGGTCCTGCGGGAGGTCATGGAGGTCGATGCACCCGAAGCGGGTTTCTATCTGTGGCCTCGCGTGAAGGACGACCAGCAATTCACCCGCGGCCTGTTCGAACGGCAGAACGTCATGACCCTGCCGGGCAGCTACATCGCTCGCGATGGCGTCGAGGGCAATCCGGGTCGCGGCCGGATACGCATCTCCCTGGTGGCCAGCGTGCCGGAGTGCGTCGAGGCAGCGCGGAGGATTCGCAGCTTCGTTGCGAATCAGTGATGAAGTGATGGGGTGATGAAGTGATCAGGGCCAGAAGGTAGACTTCGGGCGCGTTCACGTCATCACTGGAACAAGTCATCACAATGTCAGCTCTTGCCTCTCTCATCGACGCTGCCTTCGAGCAACGCGCACAGTTCTCGCCTGGCAATCATCCCGCCGACGTTCGCAAGGCCGTCGAAGAAGCCATCGACCTGCTGGACAGCGGCAAGGCGCGGGTCGCGGAAAAACGCGAGGGCGTCTGGCACGTCAATCAATGGCTGAAGAAGGCCGTGCTACTGTCGTTCCGGCTCAACGACAACCGGCCCATCGATGCGGGCTTCACGCAGTTCTTCGACAAGGTACCGCTCAAGTACGCCGCCTATGACGAGTCGCGCTTCCGCGCCGAAGGCGTGCGCGTGGTACCGCATGCCATCGTGCGGCGTGGTGCATTCATCGCGCCCAGCGCCGTGCTCATGCCCTCCTACGTGAACATCGGCGCCTACGTCGGCGAAGGCACGATGGTCGATACCTGGGCCACGGTCGGTTCGTGCGCGCAGGTGGGCAGGAACGTGCATCTCTCGGGCGGTGCCGGACTGGGCGGCGTCCTCGAACCGCTGCAGGCAAATCCCACCATCATCGAGGACGGCTGCTTCATCGGCGCCCGCTCCGAGATCGTCGAAGGCGTGATCGTCGAGGAAGGCGCGGTGATCTCGATGGGCGTGTTCATCGGCGCCAGCACGCCGATCTATGATCGCGAAAGCGATCAGGTGATCTACGGTCGTGTCCCGGCGGGCGCCGTCGTCGTCTCCGGCTCGCTGCCGCGCGGCAAGTACAACCTTTACTGCGCCGTGATCGTGAAGCGCGTCGATGCGCAGACGCGGTCCAAGGTGAGCATCAATGAGTTGCTGAGAGAGTGATGAGGTGATCAGGTGATCAGGTGATGAAGCAGAAAAGCTCTTTCCGAATCACTTCATCACCGCCTCACTTCATCACTTCCTTCTGATGCCTCACGTCCTCGCCGCTGGTAACGAACAGCACCTGCTCGGCGATGTTCTTGGCGTGATCGCCGATGCGCTCCAGCCCTTTGAGGGCGAATACGGTGTCGATCGTGGCGCTGAAGAACCGCTGGTCCTGCATCGCCAGCGTGAGCAGCTGGCGCAGCGCCGCTGAGAATTCGGCATCGAGTTCGGAATCGCGGCTCGCCACACCGCGCGCCAGCAGCGCATCGGATTCATCCAGCGCCCGCACCGCCTCCCGCAACATGCCGGTCGTCAGGTCGGCCATGTGCCGCAGATACCGTGCCACGGCCCGCACGGGCCCGGTGGGTTCGCCCAGGGCGAGGCGTCCCGCGAATTTGGCGATCTTTTTCGCTTCGTCGCCGACGCGTTCGAGTTCGACCGTGATCCGCGACACGGCCTTGGCCATGCGCAGATCGCTGGCCATCGGCTGATGCAGCGCGATCAGCCGGAAAGCCTCGCGATCGACGTTGCGTTCGAATTCATTGATGCGCGACTCGCGCGACAGCACCATCTGCGCGAGCGCCGCGTCGCCGTCGAGCAGTGCGCGGACGGCAGCAGCCACCTGATCGATCGCCAGACCACCCATTGTCACCACGTGCAGCCGCAGTTCCGACAGAGCGACGTCGAAGACCTTGGCGGTGTGGCCTTCTGTGGGATCGGAGGGCGTGGTGAGGGAAGTCATGAGCTGAGGCGGTGATGGAGTGATCCGGTGATGAGGTGATCACGCAAGATTAGGACGTCCTTTTCTCTTGCTTCATCACCTCATCACGTCCTATCCATATCGTCCGGTAATGTAGTCTTCCGTCGCCTTCTTGCTCGGGTTCGTGAAGATCTTCGCCGCCTCGTCGAACTCGATCAGCTCGCCGAGATACATGAAGGCGGTGTAGTCCGACACGCGCGCGGCCTGCTGCATGTTGTGGGTCACGATCAGCACGGTGACCTGATCGCGCAGCGTCGAAATCAGTTCTTCGATCTTGGCGGTCGCGATGGGATCGAGTGCGGAGGTCGGCTCATCGAACAGCAGGATCTCCGGCGTGGTCGCCAGTGCGCGCGCGATGCACAGACGCTGCATCTGGCCGCCCGACAGCGCCAGCGCGGAATCCTGCAGGCGATCCTTCGCTTCGTCCCACAACGCCGCGCCGCGCAGCGCCTTCTCGACTTCCTCGGCGAGCGTGGCGCGATTGCGCACGCCGCGCAGCCGCAATCCGTAAGCAACATTCTCAAAAATGGATTTCGGAAACGGATTCGGTTTCTGGAACACCATGCCGATGCGCATGCGCACTTCGATCGGATCGACGTGCGAACCGACCAGATTGAGGTTGTCCGGGTGCAGCGTGATGCTGCCTTCGTAGCGCGTATCCGGCTGCAGGTCATGCATGCGATTGAAGCAGCGCAGGAACGTGCTCTTGCCGCAGCCCGAGGGACCGATGAGCGCCGTCACCTGCTTGTCTGCAATCGGAATCGTCAGGTTCTTCAGCGCCTGATTCTGGCCGTAGTAGAAGCTGAGGCTGTCGACTGCCGCCTTGACGTTCAGCGTGCGGACCTTGCGCGTGTCGTCCACGGCGATGGAAATCTTCGGCGTCGACTGCGTCGCGCGTCCTGAAGCATCTTTCTGCAAAGGAATCTCCTGAGCATGCTTGGCTGCCGGGCCGGCAGCGACACTGGCATTGGCGGATTCGGTGGTCGCTTGCATCGCAGTTTCCTGATCGCCTTACCAGTTGATCTTCTTGCGGAAACGGTAGCGGATCCAGATCGCCACCCCGTTCATCAGCAGCGTCATCCCGAGCAGGATCGCACCGGCCGCCGCCGCATTGGCCTGGAACGCCTGATCCGGCCGCGACACCCAGTTGAACATCTGGATGGGCATGACCGTGAACGGATCGTTGAGCCACTTGAAAGAAATGAACGGGAATTCGCTCTGGAGCGGCGATTCCGGCAGGAAGGCAATGAAGCTCAGCGCACCGATGGTGATGATGGGCGCCGTCTCGCCGATGGCGCGCGACAGGCCGAGAATCATGCCGGTCAGCACACCGCCGGTGGAATACGGCAGCACGTGATCCTTGGTCACTTCCCAGCGCGTCGCACCCAGACCGTAGGCGGCCTCGCGGATAGCATTCGGCACCGAGCGGATCGCCTCGCGCGTCGCCACGATGACGATCGGCAGGATCAGCAGCGCCAGCGTCAGGCCCGCCGCCGCAATGCTCTGACCGAGATCGAACTGGTAGACGAACAGTCCCAGCGCCAGCAGGCCGTAGACGATCGACGGCACGCCGGCGAGATTGGTGACATTGATTTCAATGATCGCCGTGAACCAGTTCTTCGGCGCGTACTCTTCGAGATAGATGGCCGCCGCCACGCCCACCGGTACCGCGCAGAACGCCGTCACGACCATCACCAGCGAAGTACCCACCCACGCCGCGAGGATGCCGGCGCGCTCGGCATTGCGCGAAGCGAAGTTGGTGAAGAAGTCGAGCGTGAAACGCGGCGCGCCATCGCGCACCAGGTCGATGAACAGCACCGCGAGCACGGCCAGACAGGCCAGCATCACGATCAGCCCGACGATCACGAAGATCTTGTCCAACAGCTTGCGGCGCGTGAGCCCGGCACGCACCGCTTCCATGTCGCGATAGGTGGCTGCGGTGCTCATCAGTAGGCCTCACGGAAGCGACGGGTCAGCGAGAAGCCGATGACGTTGAAGATCAGCGTGATCAGCAACAGCACCAGACCAGCCGCGAAAATGCTCTGGTAGCCGATGCTGCCGTGAGGCAGATCGCCCAGGCTCACCTGCACGATGTAGGCAGTGATGGTCGCCGCCGGTTCGCGCGGATCGAAAGTCAGGTTCGGCTGCATGCCGGCGGCGATCGCCACCACCATGGTTTCGCCGACGGCGCGCGAGATGCCGAGAATGAAGGCTGCCGCGAGGCCCGAGAATGCACCGGGGACGACCACGCGCAGTGCCGTCTGCAGGCGCGTCGCGCCCATCGCATACGAACCTTCGCGCATGTAGCGCGGCACGGCACGCATGGCGTCCTCGCTCACCGAACTCACGTACGGCACGATCATCAGCCCGATGACCAGACCCGCGCTCAGCATGTTGAAACCCGGCAGCTCGGGCATGAAGTACTGCAGCACCGGCGTGACCATCGTCAGTGCGAAGTAGCCGTAGACGACTGTCGGCACGGCGCCGAGCAGTTCCAGGATCGGCTTGACGGTCTCGCGCACCTGGTGCGGCGCGAACTCGCTGAGATAGATGGCGATCGTCGTACCCAGCGGCACGGCGACCAGCAGTGCCACCATGGTGGTCGTCAGCGTGCCGGCCACCAGCGGCAGGATGCCGTAGTGCGCATCCGCGAACAGCGGCGTCCACATCGTGTCGGTCAGGAATTCCTTGATCGTGACGTGCTCGAAGAAGGCACTGGATTCATAGACCAGGATGACCACGATGGCGAGCGTGGTGAACACGGCGACGAGCCCGGCCGCCAGCAGAAAGAATTCGACGATACGGTCGCGAATCTTTCGATAGCGCAGCGCATTACGCGACAGGCCCGGACTGGAGATATTCTGATTCAAGCTGCGAACCCTTCAGGTCGGAGTCCGGTCCACGCCGCAGCGCGCCGGGCCTTCAGTGCCGGAGCGAACTTTACTGATTCGTCCGCCGACATGCGACGGTTGACACACGGCAACTGGCTACTGACTCCTGGCCACTGGCCGTCGGCCAGAGCCGCAGCCCGGGACGACACCATTCCGGCCGGTCGCCAGCAGCCAGTCGCCAGCGGCCTCAGAGCTTGCCTTCGCGAGCCAGCAGGTTTTCGATGGTGACGCCGACTTCCGGCACGCCGCCGAAGACCGTGCCCAGCTTCCTGTCCGCGAAGTGCTTCAGGGCGAGCTGGTAGGCTTGCTCGGGCAGCGGCACGTAGCCGACTTCCTTCACCAGCTGCGCACCCTCGGTCAGATAGAACTTGATGAATTCCTGGATTTCGGGGCGCTGGGCGGAAGACTCGCGGACATAGATAAAGAGCGGGCGCGACAGCGGCTCGTAGCTGCCGTCCACCACGCCTTCGAGGCTCGGGCCGACCGCATTGCCCTTCTGGTTGACGATCGGCACCGCACGCAGGCGGTCCTTGTGTGCGATGTAATACGCATAGCCGAAGTAGCCCAGCGCGCTCTTGTTGCTCTCCACGCCCTGCACCAGCACGTTGTCGTCTTCGCTGGCGGTGAAATCGCCGCGGCTGGCCTTGGCCTTGCCGTTCACCGCCTCGGTGAAGTAGTCGAACGTGCCGGAATCGGCGCCGGGACCGAACAGCATCAGGTTCTCGGCCGGCCATTCGGAACGGATCTGGTTCCACTTGGAGATGCGGCCCTGCGCGCCCGGCTCCCACATCTTCTTCAGGTCGGCCACGGTCAGCGATTTGACGAAGGTATTGGACTGGTTGACGACGACCGTCAGGGCATCGAACGCCACCGGGACCTCCATGTACTTCACGCCGGCGGCACGGCACGCATCCATCTCCTCCTTGAGGATGGGACGCGAGGCGTTCGAGATGTCCGTTTCGCCACGGCAGAACCGCTTGAAGCCGCCGCCCGTGCCGGCGATGCCGACGGTCACGCGCACCTTGCCGCGCTTGGAGATCTGGAATTCCTCGGCCACCGCCTCGGCGATCGGGAAGACCGTGCTGGAGCCATCGATCTTGACGATGCTCTGTGCCTGCGCCGTGTGCGGGACGACCAGGACGGCCAGCCCGCTCATCAGCATCGATGCGCCCAATTTGTGCCACAACTTCATGGATTTGAACCTCATTGAGGGAACACGGGCCGACGCGGAATTTCCGCGCCGATCAGCCATGGCGCGGCAGTCTGCCCTGCATGCATGACAGTCGTGTTACAGCGACTGCAACAAACGCGGATCGCCGCGGCCGGAGCGGGGCAAACTGCAACAACGCCGTAACAGAGGGCGTTGCTGGCAGATCGCTTGCCCGGTCGCCCCCTCTTCGCTATAAGTCCGCGCCCTTCATCCGCTTTGCCCCAGCAGCGCCTATCCCCCCAATGAGTAGCCCCTCAGCCCCCCTCTCCGCCGCCATCGAGCTGACCCAGGAACTGATCCGCCGACCGTCGGTGAGCCCAGAGGATCAGGGTTGCCTGCAGATCATTTCGGCCCGGCTCGAAGCCCTGGGATTCAAGGTCGAGCGCCTGACCTACGGCCCGGTGGAAAACATCTGGGCGCGGCATGGAACCGAGGGCCCGGTACTGTGCTTCGCGGGTCATACCGACGTGGTGCCGACCGGCCCGCGCGAGGAATGGCATTCCGATCCGTTCGAGCCCGTCATCAAGGACGGCGCGCTGTATGGCCGCGGCGCCGCGGACATGAAGAGCGGACTGGCCGCCATGATCGTCGCCACCGAGCGTTTCATGGCCCGTCACGCGGATCACAAGGGCACGCTGGCGTTCCTGCTGACGAGCGATGAGGAAGGCCCCTCGGTCGACGGCACACGCCGCGTGATGGAAGTGCTGGAAGCGCGCAACGAAAAGATCGACTGGTGCCTGGTCGGCGAGCCCACCAGCACCGACAAGCTCGGCGACATGATCAAGATCGGCCGGCGCGGCTCACTTTCCGGCAAGCTGACGGTGCACGGCATTCAGGGACACGTCGCCTACCCGCATCTCGCCGACAATCCCGTACACGCCGTGGCCCCGGCACTCGCGGAACTCGCCTCGCGCGTCTGGGACAAGGGCAACGAATTCTTCCAGCCGACCACCTTCCAGATCTCCAACGTCAACGCCGGCACCGGCGCACCGAATGTGATTCCGGGAGAGTTGAAGGCGCGCTTCAATATCCGCTTCTCCACCGAACAGACCGTGGAGAAGATGCAGCAGACCATCACGGGCATCCTCGACCGCCACAAGGTCAACTACACGCTGGAATGGTTCGTCTCCGGCCTGCCCTTCTTCACTCCACCCGGCGTGCTCTCGCAAGCCGTGCGCCAGGCCGTGCAGGAAAACACCGGCCGCACGCCGGAAATGTCGACGACCGGCGGCACCAGCGACGGACGCTTCATTGCCCCGACCGGCGCACAAGTCGTCGAATTGGGCGTCATCAACGCGACGATTCACAAGGTCAATGAGAACGTGCGCATCGCGGATGTGGACACGCTGACGGGGACGTATGAGCGGGTGATGGAGTTGTTGCTAGGCAAGAAGTGATGAGGTGATGAAGTGATGGCGCAAGAACGAACTCTTGCGTGATCACCCCATCACCTGATCACCTGATCACCGTCCTTCCCCAGATTCACCCCCGCCGCCCACACCCCCGCAGCGACCAGCGAAAACAGCACCCACCACGGCATCGACAGCCCGAGCAGGGTCCAGTCGACCTTGCCGCATTCGCCGGAACCGGTGAGCACCTTCGTGATCACGTCGGTGACCGGCATGATGTCCATCAGGTAGTCGAGACTGGCGCCGCAGGCCGCGACCGTGCCGGGGGGCTGTGCCTGAATCCAGATATGGCGCAGACAGATCAGGCTGCCGGCGAGCGCCGTGAGCAGCAGCAGGCCGCCGTACCAACGCGCGCCGATCCGGCCGGGGTTGTGCAGGGCCGCGATCAGGAACACCACGCCGACGCTGATGACCGCCACGCGCTGGAAGATGCACAGCGGACAGGGCTCGAGAGCGAGCACGTACTGGGCATAGAACGCGTAACCCATGAGGCACGCGCAGAACAGGAAGCCGAGGGCATTACCGGCGCGGCGGGAGACTGGCAGGAAGTTCATCGCGGCAGTCTATCGGCATCGAGCGCGGGTCGGCCAGATGC
>CAYWHG010000020.1:0-46507 GCA_964457865.1 uncultured Steroidobacter sp. | reverse complement strand
AGAGCGTGGAACCGGCGGACGACTGGTCCGCGCGCAGACCGGCCAGGCGTTTGCGTTCCACGTCGGAACGGATCCGGATCGCGGCCTGCTCGACCATCGCCCTTTCGCTGAGCCACGTCTTGCCGGATCCCGACAGGCCGCAGGTGATCGTCAGCGTCGCCGCTGCCGGTTGCGTCAGCGCGGTGGCCAGCTGCCCGTAGCGCTCCGCCGACGCCGCATTGCGCGTCAACGTCGCGACCTTGGCACGCACCAGCGCGCGGTGCACGGCGAAAAAGCTCAGCAGTACGACGGCTTCGTAGTCGCCGCCACCTTCGAGCCAGGCGTTCAGGAAGGCGTAGGCCAGCGGCCGCTCGCCATGTGCCTGCAGATCCATGAACAGGAAGGCGACATCGCTCGCCACGTCGATGCAGCGCAGCTTCGCATCGAACTCCAGGCAATCGAAGGCGACCAGTTCGCCGTCGAGCCGCACGATGTTGGCGGCATGCAGATCCCCATGGCATTCGCGCACGCGGCCACGCGCCATCCGCTGCGCGGCGTGATCGCCGATGCGGAGCCATTCCTGTTCGATCCATTCCATCGGCACGGCAACCACCTCATCGTTCGGCTGCGCGCGTCGTAGTTCGCGCGCGTTCTGCCGCACGATGGCCGCAGCGTCCGGAACGTCGCTACACGGTTCGAGCCGTTCGTGAATGGCCGCAAGATAAAAGCCGAAGCGCTGCAGTTCGTCCGTCGCGACGGCCTTGTGCCCCAGCAGGGAGGAGAGTTCCTGACCTGCAGGAAAGCGTCGCATCTGCACAGCGTATTCGACCGGTTCGCCCGCGGATTCGGGGACTCCCACGACGATCTGCTGTCCGTCGTCGAAAATGGGCACGACGGCTTCGTACAGGTGCGGCGCAAACCGTCGGTTGAGGCGCAACTCCTCGAAACAGTCGTGGCGCCGCGATTCGAGGGTCGAGAAATCCACGAAGCCGAGCTTCACCGGTCGGCGGATCTTGTAGGCGTACTCGCCCGCCAGCAGTACCCAGGAGATATGCGTCTGGATCAGTTCGATCCCGTCGACAGGATGCGGATAGGCCTGCGGGTGTTTCAGTTCGTCGATCAGCCGGGTCATGACGCCGCACCTACAGCAGGAAGAAGACAATGTACATTGCAGGTCCCT
The DNA here is from genome assembly GCA_964457865.1 of uncultured Steroidobacter sp. Taxonomy (GTDB): domain Bacteria; phylum Pseudomonadota; class Gammaproteobacteria; order Steroidobacterales; family Steroidobacteraceae; genus Steroidobacter. The sequence goes on along the minus strand of CAYWHG010000020.1, from coordinate 45,348 downwards.
CCGCAACGGGGAAGGAGCGAGGGACTCAGTCGGTGACTTCAGCTGTCGAGCCAGCGCCGAGCGCCCCGGACATCATCCTGCCTCAAGGCCGCTGACGCATGGCAAGGCAATCCGACTGATACGATCCCAGCCAAAGGCTGTCGCCAACGACGACAGCGGCTGACACGCCATTGAAGTCCGGATCCGGTTCGCCGTAGGCGACGATGCGGTAGCTCAACATCCCGGGATCGAACTCCGCAACCGTATAGCCACGGTGACATCGCATGTCATCTGCCCTTCCATCAACGATCTTGCGTACGCCTCCGCAGGCGGGTTCGTCGTACTGCATTCCGGCCGTGATGAGCCGGTCGCCGTCCCAATGAATGTTGTCCGGCATGAAGCCGGGGGCCTGTGCACGGCCTGCTGGTTTACGCGTGTCGCCGCGAGTAAACACAACCACCGAGCGCCATCCGAAGGCAACGACATAGAAGGATCGATCGTCGCGCGATGTCTCGATGCCGTTGTTACCTGGCAGTTCGGTTCCGGGGAGCAAGTGAAAGCCAGGCGCGCCCGGGCTCCATTCGTAGACGCCGCCCGTGATTGCACCACGCCAGAAGTCCGTGATCGTGGTTCCGGGTTTCGTGAGAACCGTCACGAGAATCGTGCCGTCCGAATAGGTCGCCACACTGTTCGCGGCGTAACCCTGCGGCATCAGGACACATCCCTGCCACGTGAGTTGCGGTTCCTCGCCAGTCGCATCGATGGCAAAGATCTCAACGGATTCGCGCCCGCCGTGGTTGACCACATGCAATGTATGGCGAGCGTCATCCATCGATCGCAGACTCAGCCCCTGCGCATTGAACAGCGCAGGATCCGGCGGCGATTCGCAGTCCGGGTACCTGCGGTGGTCGAGCGCCTGCTGATCGGGTGCTCCGGAATACCAGCGGCGCAGCGAATGATCTTTTGTGTCGACCAGTTTGAGACCGGCACCCTCGCTGAACCCGCTCGCGATCAGCCATCGCGTGCCCGGGATGAGCGCCAGATCTTCCGGGCGTTCGGCATCGCAGACGAACATCAGCCCGCCGCCGGGAACACAGGCTGAGCCTGTCGACTCGCTGACAGGTTCTGTGACGGAGGCGCACGATGCAGCAAACAGCACCGCCGACATTGCTATCGAAGCACGCAGCATGGGTCGAGGGGAGGAGCCGAGGCTCCTCCCCTGCTGTCTACATGGAGAACTTGACGCCCAGATAGTAGGAGCGTCCCACAGGATCGAACACGCTCGTATCTGTGCTCGTCTGCGAACTCGACACGAATACCGAGTCCTCATCGGTCAGGTTGGTCACGCCAGCCCTGAACGACCACTGATCGTTCAGCTCATACGTGGCGACCAGGTCATACAGATTGTAGGTCGGTACTCCCACGCCGGGATTCGCCGGCGTTGTCACGGAGGTCACGTCAGCCATCGCATCCTGATAACGCCAGCGAAGCGCAATCGTCGCACCGCCGATGCCGTAGCCCAGCGTTGTCAGCGCTTTCAATTCCGGATGACTGGACCCGATCGTGTTGGTGCCGCCGTACTCCTGGAACGGGGTGCCCGGCAACGTCTGCACCGCAAATTCGTCGGAGTAGCCGATACCGGTGGTAAAGAAGATGCGCCCGTGATCACCGAGTCCCATGTCTGCAAACTCGGCACCCCATGAGAACTGCAGATCGATGCCGCTGGTCGTCAGGCCACCCAGATTGAAATACGGTGTCTCGATGAGCTGCAGCAATCCATTGGCATCGCGGTTCAGCAGCGAACAGAAGGGATTGGCGACATCGTACGAAGGATTGGACCCGTCGAGGTTGTAGCACTTGCTGAGCGCCGTGAGACCGGGCACGACCGAGATGACGTCCTTGATATCGATGCTGTAGTAGTCCACCGACAGCGACATGTTGCTCAACAACGGCGACTGCGCGCGCGAATTCCACGAGAAGCCGATGTTGTATGTATCGGCGGTTTCGGGAGCCAGCGCAGGATTGCCATGAGTCAGACCGGCAGTCGCGGTCGTGGGAAAGGTGTACAGGTCGATCACGCTGGCAGGAATACCCTGCGCCAGACACAGCGTCCGCACACTGCTGCCACCCGCGCCGGTGCGCGCGCTCGAGCGGATATCGCAGGGATCGCCAATTGCGGCGGGCGGCGTACCGAACGCGATCTGCCCGCCGGTATCGGCGGCGAAGAGTTCGCCGATATTGGGAGCACGAACTGCCCGCTGATATCCGCCTCGCACAAGCAGGCCTGAAACGGGCGTCCACTTGATGTCGCCCTCATAACTGTCGACGCTGCCCGACGTGGAGTAATCGGACCGACGGAAGGCGGCACCGACATTCAATCGTTCGATCAGCGGCAGGCCGCTGAGGATCGGCACGTCGATCTGGGCGGCGAACTCATCGACTTCGTATTCGCCCCGCGACGCCTGCGAGGCAATCACGGCTTCGATATTCTGGGCCGCGAGATCCGCATCCGGGTTCGATCGATAGGTGTTCTTGCGATGCGATGCAAGCATCGCGATCTTCACATCTCCGGCCGGCAGCGAGAACAGGCTGCCCTGGACGATTCCCTGGAAGTTCGTCTGCGAAAGATCCTCCGTGCTGATGGCCGTCGTTGTCAGGTACGCCTCGCACTCCGGCGAAATACTGGAGCTGTTCGCCAGTCCGAACGGATTGAAACCGCCCGCACAGATCGACGCACCGCCGTCCGGTGCATTCAGCAGGGCCTGTACGCGATTCTTCAGGACAGCGTGATAGTTCGATTGCACATGCTCGGTGGTGTCATAGGCGCCGTACACATCCCACGTCCAGTCTTTCCATGGCAGGTCGCCCTTCAGTCCAGCAATGTACTGCGCCGTCGTATAGGACTCATCCCATGCCTTCGCCGGCAGGCCGACGTAGCGTCCATTCCAGGTAAACGGTGCAGCCGCATTCGGTCGCGTCGCCAGCAGAGTTCGGAGATCCGCAGGAATAAAGGGATTCGTGACCGGCACCGTGGTCAGCGTGCCGAACTGCGTGAGGCTGCCGCCGCTGCTGGTGTAGACGTCGGAGTTCACGTACATGAACTGGCCGTACAGTGTCACCGCCGGCGTGAACTCGTAGTCGAACTTGCTGAATACCGACGTCCGCTCCAGCGGATTCTGAATTAGCGTCTGCGGCCCGACCGGCATGCGGACATTGCCGGCAATGATCGCGTAGCCATCGGTCGTCGGCCCCTGGTAGTTCAGGCTACCCGTCTGGGTGAAGAGCGAACCGTCGTCATTGAAGCCGAGATTGAGAGTGTTGCTGACGGGCGTCGTTGCACCGTAACCCGAAAACAGCGCGTTGACGGTTGCCTGGTTCGGCAGATTGGTCGCCGAAGGCACAAACGTGCTCTGGCCGATGAACGACGACGGCGTCACGAACTCGAAGAATTCCCGCTTTGAACCGGACAATCCCTCGCGATTGGTATATCCGGCAGCAATCAGCGCGTGACCTTTGTCGTCGGCAAACTTCGTTCCGAATGCCGACGAGGCAGCGTACTGCTGATAGTCGCCACGCTCGGAGTTGCCGTACTGTACGTCCGCGGTCACGCCTTCGAAGTGATTGAGCGTGATGAAGTTGACGACTCCCGACATGGCATCGGAGCCATACACCGCCGATGCACCGCCCGTGATCGTCTGAACGCTCGACAGGACCGCGTCGGGGATCAGGTTGATATCCACATTGCCCGAAATGTCCGCGAGCGGCAGGCGTCTGCCATCGAGCAGCACCAGGTTGCGATTCGAGCCGAGTCCGCGCAGGTTCACAGTCGCATGGCCACCCGTTCCCTGGCCACCGTTTCCGGCAGTGCCCGAAGGCGAGAACTGCGGCAGCTGATTCAGCGAAGCTTCGAGCGTCAATGCACCCGTCTGCTTCAGATCTGCTGCGGTCGCAATGACGATCGGACTCGGTGCAACGTGATTGGGATCCGATATCAGCGTACCGGTGACAATCACTTCTTCCAGGCTGGGCCCGGGTTTCACATCCTGGGCGCTGGCGAGCGGCGCACACAGGATGGCCGAAATCATCAGGGAAAGCGGAATGCGGGCAGTACCAGCGACGGGCAGGCAAAAATGCGAGTTGGTCATGTATCCCCCGGTCAAGCGTTCGTGCATGCCTACGAGCGCATGCTGTTTATTGACGGACCTTGCGGGCCCGCGGCTCTTTCAGCGCCGACCGCATCTCGCTGGCAGATGCAGATCGACCCGATTTTTTTCAGCCCGGACTGGTTCGTACATGATCATGACAGCCGATGACCTCGTCCGGGCACACACTATTCCGCTGTTGCGAAGGCTGTTGGCCGTCTGGCCAGCGAATCGAAATGTCTCGCCATGCGATCTGCATCCGGCGCGATTCCAGTGAACAGCCGGAATGCGCCTACCGCCTGGAAGATCGCCATGCCACCACCATCGAGCGTGCGGCAACCGATGCTGCGGGCCGTTTTCAACAATTCTGTTTCGAGTGGGAAGTAAACGATCTCCACCACCCACTGATGCGATTTGAGCAGTTCGCGCGGCAATGGCAGGCCGGGGTTCTTCACCATTCCCGTCGTGGTTGCATGCACCAGGCCATCCGCGTTCGACATCGCGGCAGCCAGATCCGTGACAGCCTGTACGCGCCGTGATGGGAAGAGTCGGGCGAGTGTCGCAACGAGCGCGTTCATCCTGCCGGCATCGATGTCCAGGATATCCAGGGACTCGGCCCCGAGTTTCAGCATGGCATAGCCGACCGCCGCACCCGCGCCGCCGGCGCCGAGTTGCACGACCCGACCCAGCGGGACATCCTGCAGCCCGCGTTTGAAACTCTCGGCAAACCCCCACCAGTCCGTGTTGTGGCCGATCTTGCGTCCACCTTCGAACACGACTGTATTGACTGCGCCCAATGCGCTCGCGTCCACGCTCAGTTCATCGAGCAGCGGCAGGACAGTCTGCTTGCAGGGATGCGTGATATTGAGCCCCGCATAGCCTTGCTGCTGGGCTGTCGATACCAGCGAACTCAGCGTCGGCGCTCCGCCCGCGATGTTGTCGAGGTCGAACAGTTCGTAACGATATTGCAGTCCCTGCTCGGTCCCTTCGCGCATGTGCAGCGCAGGCGTGAGCGACGCCTGGATGTGCGACCCGATCAGTCCCGCGAGCATGTGACGTTCACCCGTCGAAGTCACGGATGTGTGCCCCGCAGCGTCGCATCGATGAAGGCGAATGTCCGGGACAGCGCGGCGAGGCTGGCGCCTCGGGTCGTCGCCTCGTCAGGTCCGATGAAACTGTGATCGACGCCTGGAATGACCATCAGTTCGCTGCCGACCTTGCGGGATAGAAGCGCAGCATGGAAGGCACGCGACTGCGCCACCGGCACTACTTCATCGAGTTCACCATGAATCAGCAGCGTTGACGGCGTGCGGGCATCGATGTGTGTCACCGGACTCGCAAGCGCGACAGTCGCAGCGCAGTTTGCAGGCTGGCATCCCAGATACTTGCTGACCGGCGACTCGGCGGGCGGAGTCTGATTGCCTGCCAGCGGCGGGACGGTCGCGAAATCGAATACCCCGTACCAGGCGACCAGACCCTGCACGCAGTCCGATTCCACGGCAGCCGGCGACTTCGAATCGGCGGCAAAGGACGGCGCCAATGCGTCGTCGCCGCAGGACGTTGCAGCCAGCGCTGCAAGCTGACCTCCCGCCGAGCCGCCCCAGATCACTGCACGAGTGCGATCGATACCGAACTCGGCACTGCGGGAACGCAACCAGCGGATGGATGTCTTGACGTCCTGGATCGCGGCAGGAAAACGCGCTTCGCTGCTGAGCCGATACTCGATGGACGCAACCACGTAGCCGCGTGCAGCAAGCGACGCCAGCACCGCCGGCCAGTTCGCGAACGCCCCGGAATGACGTGTATGTCCGCTCTGCCAGCCTCCGCCGTGAACGTACAGCACCAGCGGCAGGCCCGCGTCCTGCGACACATGCCTTGGCTTGTACAGATCGAGTCGCAGCGGCCGAAATCCCGGCAGCGTCGAATAGATCAGATCAGGAAAGCTCTCGACGCCCTCATCGAAATTCACCACGACGCGGGGATAGCGGTCATCGAGCACCGGGCTGGCCGCAGTCGCAGGCTCCACTCGATCACCTTTTGCCCTGGCACTTTCTGCCCCGGCGACCGGCACACTCAGCAACATTGCACCGACCAGCCAGGCTCCGATCATCCCCACGCGCATCAGACTTCCCCCCGTCGACCGACGAATGTACTTTTGCAGTACAACTGAGCGTACTAGTTCGTACATAGTGCATGGCATGACGAAAGAAAAGCAAGCCCCCCTGACGACGACTCACGCCAGGCTGTCGTTTCTGTATCTGGATTGCGCGGACAGCCGGATCGACGCGTTCACCAGACCGTAAGACCGGTAGTTGCGACGCTCGACGATCTCGAAGAAGAACCGCTTGGCGAAGGCGCGCGAATACAGCTGGAAAAATTCACCCTCCTCGTCCCGGTCATAAAGGATGTTCAGTTCGGCGAGCTGCTCCGCCATGGCGGCGTCCAGTCCGAAGCGCGCCTGCAGGTCTTCGTAGTAATTGGGCGGGATGGGAAGCACTGGCAGCCCGTACTCGCGCAGGCGGCGCGCGGTCGCCACGATGTCATAGGTCTGTAGTGCGATGTGCTGCACTCCCGCCCCCATGAATCCCTGCAGGAATCGCGACGACAGCGTCTGTGCAGCCGCCGAACTCGCAAGCGTCAGCCGGAAATTCCGATCCGCTGACTCCACGGCCTGGCTGTACACGAGCCCCAGCGGATCGGCGATCTCGATCTGCGGTGTCTTCGCGACATCGAACAACGAGAGGTAGTACAGCAGCCACGAAAGCATTTCCTCGTACTGCATGGTCTGCGCGACGTAGTCCACCCGCAGTAGTCCGGCATCCCGGGATTGCACATTCCCGCCGCTTGCCACGAACTCGTGATCCCAGACATCGGCCTCGTTTCCCGCCTGCATGAAGTACGCGAGACTGCCGCCGACGCCGCGCACGGACGGAATCCGCATCTCACCCGGACCGACCGGCTGCGAGAAGCTGCTGATCTGCAGCGACTGCGCGCGCTGCATGGCGCCATTCACGTCATCCACGCTGATGCCAAGCGCGCAGACGGATGCGCCGTGAACGCTGTCGTAGGCCCGTGCAAAGCTCTCCGGTTCGCTGTTGATGACGAAGTTGATGCCATGCTGATTCCAGCGGATGACATCCTTCGAGCAGTGACGTCCGACTTCGTTGAAGCCCAGTGCAGCGAACATCTGTCCCAGGGGTTCGACTTCGTCCTCATTCGCCGCGAATTCGACGAACTCTATGCCGCGACACTGCACCCGCGGCGGCAATGGCGCCGGCTTGCCCGGCGCAAGCTTGCGCGCGACCTGATCTTCGAGAAAACGCAGCGAGCGCATGCCATCCAGCGCCGTGGTCGAGGCGGGGCTCGCACGAAACCGATCGTTGAAGATCTCCAGCGACCACACGCCGTCGAAACCGCGGGCGCGCAACGCCGAGACATACGGGACGATGGGCAGATCACCCTGGCCCGGCAGACTGCGGAAATGCCGGCTCCACGACAGCGGATCCATTTCCAGCAAAGGCGCATCTGCCAGCTGCACCAGGAAGATCTTGGCTGGATCGATATCCGGCAGACTCTCGATCGGCACCTTGCGCGCCAGCGAGTGAAAGCTGTCGAGGATCAGCCCGATCGCCGGATGATTGGTATCGCGGACGATGGACCAGGCATCGCGATGATCCGACACATGGCGCCCCCACGACAGCGCCTCGTATCCGACCCGCAGACCGCGGGCTGCCGCACGGTTTCCCAGTTCCTGAAAGTCCTCGATGATCCGGCTCCGATCGCTCAGGGACGATGGAGAGACATTCGAACAGACCAGCAGGAGGTTGGCGCCCAGTTCTTCCATGACGTCGAACTTGCGTTCGACGCGATCGAATACCCGTGCCCGCAACGGCTCCGGCATGCCTTCGAAATCCCTGAAGGGCTGGAATGCCGTACAGGCGAGATCCAGTTCGCGCAGCAGTCTGCCGACGTCGCGTGCATCGCCGCCATCAAAGGTCAGAAGGTCGTTCTCGAAGATCTCCACGCCGTCGAAGCCGGATTCGGCAATGGCCCGCAGTTTCGTCTCCAGACTGCCGCTGATGGATACCGTCGCAATGGAAGTAAACACATCGCCTCCGCGCTGCCGCTACGTGCGCACCAGTTCGTACATACTGTACGCTCTGCACAGCGCTCCCGCCAATCCCTGGCGGCTCAGGTATCAGCCCTTCTTGGGTCGAACCTCCAGCATGCGCTCGATGGTGTCCATGATGAGTTTCTTGTGGCGCTTGCGGAGTTTCGGGTCGGACAGATCGCGATCGAAGATGGCGCCGAAGGTGTGCCGGTTGGAAACGCGGAAGAAGCAGAAGGCGCTGATCAGCATGTGAACGTCCACCGGATCGAGATCGGCGCGGAAGACGCCTTCCTTGCGCCCCTTCTCCAGGATGCTGGCCAGCGTGCGGATGACGCTGGCATTCACATCCTTGATGGATTGCAGGTTCTTCATGTGCTTGGCCTGATGAATGTTCTCCACGCTCACCAGGCTGATGAATTGCGGATGCGTCTCGTCGTAATCGAAGGTCAGTTCGATCAGCTTGCGCATCGCTTCCAGCGGCTCCATTTCCAGCAGCTGCGACCGCTCTTCCAGTGAGCGGATATCCATGTAGGCCTTTTCGAGCACGGCCTGGTACAGACCTTCCTTGCCGTTGAAATAGTAGTAGATCATCCGCTTGGAAGTACGGGTCCGCTCGGCGATCTGGTCGACGCGCGCGCCGCTCAGGCCATTGAAGGCGAACTCTTCGGTCGCCACCGCGAGGATGTCCTGCATCGACCTTTCGGCATCGCGCAGGGTCGGCGCCTCCTCCTGGACCGCGGCTTTTTTTGTGGTCTTCTTGAGCATTCAACCTGTCTCCCGGTATGAAACCGGCGCGGATCTGCGTGTCGGTCGCAACGCAAAAAATACCACACGGCAAAGGGTTGAAGCATCTTCCTGCGATGCCGCGCGGTGCACCGCCAACAGGTTTGCGAACGGCTCCGGCAAATTGACAGCGATGTACCGGTTAGTACATAGTCGTTTCGCGACCGGCGACAACCGCCGGCGCGCGGTCGGTGACCGCATAACAAGACCAGGGAGCCGGTCGACGATTCAAAGCGACTTCCGGGGGACGGATGGAGAATGCAGCGTCGATAGCGACAGCGGGCGTCACTACGCGCACCAGGGCACGATTCACCGTGCTCGCGCTGATCAGCGTCGGCACGATGCTCAACTACCTTGATCGGGCGGTGCTGGGAGTCGCAGCTCCCTCGATGACCAGGGAACTCGGCATCGATGCGGTCGTCATGGGGATCGTCTTTTCGGCCTTCTCCTGGACCTATGCCGCCGCGCAGATTCCCGGTGGCGCATTCCTCGATCGCGTCGGTGCACGGCTTGCCTACTTCTGGTCGGTAACGACGTGGTCAATATTCACGCTCCTGCAGGGGTTGTCGGTGGGACTGATCTCCCTGCTGACCTTCCGTCTTGGTCTCGGCGTCGCAGAAGCTCCCTGCTTTCCCGCCAACAGCCGGATATTGAGCACGTGGTTTCCTCAACACGAACGCGCCCGCGCCACTGGCGCGTATTCGGTAGGTCAGTACTTCGGTCTCGCTTTCCTGAGTCCCGTGTTGTTCTTCGTCGTTCACACGATGGGATGGCGTGCACTCTTCATCATCGCCGGCGTCGCCGGCATCCTCTTCGCCGTGGTGTGGTTGCGGATGTACCGCGAACCTCACGAAAGCAAGACGGTGAATCAGGCCGAACTCGACTACATCGCCGCAGGCGGCGGATTGGCTTACCAGGGCCCTCCCAAGGCTTTCGCGTGGCGCAACATCGGCCGGCTGCTCAGACACCGCCAGATCCTGGGAGCCTCCATCGGACAGTTCGCCGGCAACTCGACGTTGGTGTTCTTCCTCACCTGGTTTCCGACCTATCTCGCCACCGAACGTCAGATGGAGTTTCTGAAGGTTGGCTTCTATGCCGTCATGCCCTTCATCGCAGCCTCCATCGGCGTGCTCTGCGGCGGCTGGATCTCGGACACGCTCATCAAGAAGACCGGCTCCGCGACGCTGGGACGGAAATTGCCCATCCTCGCCGGCCTGCTCCTCGCCTCGACGATCGTCAGCGCCAACTACGTCAGGAGCAACGAGATGGTGATCGCGATCATGTCGATCGCCTTTTTCGGCCAGGGCATGGTCAATCTCGGATGGACGCTCATCACGGACGTCGCACCAAAGAATCTCATCGGCCTCACCGGCGGCGTCTTCAATCTCTGCGCGAACCTGGCCGGCATCCTGACGCCGCTCGTCATCGGCGTCATCGTCGGCTCCACGGGATCATTCGTCGGTGCCCTCGCCTACATCGCCATCGTCGCCGTCATCGGTGCGCTGTCCTACATCTTCATCGTCGGCGAAGTGCGCCGCGTGGAAGTCAGCGAAGACTGACGCCCATTCTCCCGATCCCGTACTTGGGGAACCTCTGATTTGCCTCTTGTTGGTCATTCCCGCGTAGGCGGTCCCACGGGGATTTCCTTCGGTCAGAATTCATCTGAAGCAGGAAGATGGGTCCCCGCCTTCGCGGGGACGACGGAGTAAATCAGACCTTCCTTAGTCTCGCGGAGTCCGTGGCGTCGCCGAGGGACCCACGGCGCCCGGAGCGTTCACCGTCGCGAAGAACTCCATCCGCTTCCTGTCGAAAGCCATCACACGCACTGCATCGCCAAACTCGACGTACTGTTCGCGACGAGTATCGAACTTGGGAAAGTTGACGGCTGACGTTCCGGGATCGCCCGTGCGAGCAAACGCGACGATCACGTCTGACATGGTTTCCGCCAGTTGCCTGTCGTACGCCGTCCAGGCGCGAGTCTGGCGAATGCGGTTATAGACATCCTGCGTCAGCAGGAAGAACGGGATCTCGCTGGAGTGATAGGCGCCCGCAGTCTGTGGATTGAGGTCAACAAACACTGCGCCGGGCGCATATGAGTGGGGATGTGCATACATATATAAGTAGGCAGGCTGCCTGCCTTTCGCCAGATGCCCCAACGCCCAGCTGCGGATCGAAGTCGCCATGCCGCCGTCGCGGGCGGCCTGGGCGCCGATCGATACAAGTGCGCCATCGTCGAGGGGATAGAGCTTCAGGAACTCGTCGGCGCGGCCGCCGAAATATTTCCGCGCCGCCGCCTGGAACTCCCCGACATCACGCGCCGTGCGCAACTCGTTCGAACTCTCATCGCGCGTGAAGCCCGCCAGCAACGGCACATCGTTCTGCTCGCCTGCAGCGAAAATCTCGCGCGGCGACTTCGGCATGAAGTGAGCATCGATGTTCGGACGGAAGCGGACGGTGCCGGCCGTGCCTCCAAGCTGGAACTCCGCCTGCGCCGCCAGTATCCGGTCCGCCGGCACGTTGCGCAGGTCCGCGAGCGACCCGACTTTCAGTGCCTGCTGCAGCTCGAGCCCGGACTTCTCCGCCTCGCTCTGCGATGGCGGATCGGAGTTCACCCGCAGACCGCCACCACTCATGCCGACGATGCGGTGAAACAACCCCTTCGCGGCGGGGCTGGCCTGCAGGCTGAATGCAGAGCCGGCACCGGCAGACTGTCCCATCACCGTTACCCGACCCGGGTCGCCGCCGAACTGGCGAATGTTGCGCTGAATCCATTGCAATGCAGCCACCTGGTCGAGATACCCGTAGTTCCCCGACGCATGAAACGGCGATGCCGCTGTCAGTTCCGGATGCGACATGAATCCGAATGCACCGACGCGATAACCCACGCTGACGTAGATGACGCCCTTCTTCGCCAGGTTCTCGCCCGAGTAATTCGCCATGCTCGCCGAGCCGATCGACAGACCGCCACCGTAGATCCAGAGAATCACCGGTAGCTTCGCATCGACCGTTGCAGTTCCCGGTGCCCAGATATTCAGATAGAGGCAGTCCTCGCTCGTCGCCTCTTCGCCGAAGTAGTGATTGATGTTGTGCGGCCGCAGGATCTGGATGCACTCCTGAGCGAAGCGATCGGCGTTGTACACGCCCTGCCATGATCTGACCGTCTGCGGCTCGCGCCAGCGGAGTTCTCCCGTCGGCGGCGCTGCATACGGCACACCGAAATAGGCACGGACGCCCGAGGGCAGCAGCTTGCCGGCGAGTTTCCCGCTGTCGATCGATACCGGGTCGTCGGGGATCGGCGTCTCGACGATCTGTGCCTGTGTGAGCGCGCTCATCAGCGCCATCGCGACCGGTGCGATCAGACTGCGAACAACAAGACTTGCGGAAGGCTTCATTGCGAGCCCCTTCTGGGTTGGAGAGCAGATGTTCGGTGCGCCGCCTCTCGGCGCACCCGCTTCGAACCAGCCATTCCCTAGACAGTAACGTGAGTCTTCTTCTGGCCCGGCGAGTAGATGTCCATGATGTTCCAGTGGCCAGTGGTCGGCACGGGCGCGTTCTCCATGATCACGTCCAGCACGTACGGCTTGCCGCTGCGCAAGGCCTTCTCGAGTGCCGACTTGAACTCGCCGGCGGACTCGATGCGTATCGAATCCACACCGTAGGCGGCCGCAATTGCGGCAAAGTCGGGCGAGTATGGCTTTCCGTCTCTGAGGAAGACCGTGCCGAACGTCGTGTTGAAGTGCGCCTTCTCCAGCCCGGCGATCGTGCCGTAGGCGAGATTGTTCATGATCACCCAGACGACGGCCGTGTTCTGTTCGACGGCTGTCGCCAGTACCGACGGGTTCTGACCGAATCCGCCGTCGCCGACGAGCGAGACCACCACACGATCCGGCCTGGCGATCTTTGCTCCCAGCGCTGCGGGCGCACCGAAACCCATCGTGGCGTATCCACCCGGCGTCAGGATCGAGCCAGGCTCGTAGATCGGGAACTGCTGGCCGACGCCGTTCTTGTTCCAGCCGACATCGGTCGTGATGAACGCATTGCGCGGCAGGACGGCACGCACGTCGGCAAGAATCCGTTCGGGTCGCATCGGAAACTGATTGCTCGCCTCCGCCGCAGCATTGGTGGACTTGAATGTGCGGCGGTATTCTGCGATCTCCTTCGTCAGCACCGAATTGACGCGCGGCTGCGGCAGCATCGTGCGTGCCACTTTGTTCAGCACGGTCAGTGCCTGCTTGAGATCGGCAATCACGCCCAGTTCGACGGGATAGTTGCGACCGATCTCGGCCGGATCGATATCGATATGGATCAGCTTCGTCGGCGGCATGTTGAACGTGTAGATGCCTTCCCACGAACTGCAGTCGGCTTCGCAGAAGCGCGTTCCCAGCGCCAGGATGTAGTCCGCGCTGCGACACGAGTCGTTGATGTACTGCGTTCCCCAGAACCCGGTCATGCCGAGCGTCAGCGGATGATCGTCAGGAAGCGCGCCCTTTCCCATCAGCGAATGGGCAACGGGAATGCCGAGATGATCGACAAGGTCCTGCAGCTCCTTCGCTGCATCGGCCAGCAGGATGCCGCCGCCGACGTAGAGCAGCGGCTTTCGCGCACCTGTCAGCAGGCCGATGATCCGTCGCGCGGTGACATCGTCGATGGATGGCTTCTGATACGACTGCGCATTCGCCCTGACCCGGTCGAAGAGCTTCGCTTCGATCTGCGCGGAGAAGATGTCCATTGGCACCGATACGAGCACCGGGCCGGGACGGCCGCTTTCGGCCAGGTGAAAAGCCTTGTCGATGATCTCGGGCAGCAGGTCCGGCCGGTCGACGCGCCACGCCCGCTTCACGAACGGCCGATAGATCTCGAACTGCGAAGCATCGGCATGCAGGTTGACCTCCTGGTGCGGATGCTTGCCGTAGTAGTGGCTGGGCACATCACCCGCGATCACCACCATCGGCACCGAATCGAGTGCCGCATTGGCCACACCGGTCGCCGCGTTCGTCAGTCCCGGCCCGAGATGACTCAGGACGACACCCGTCTTTTTCTTTGCTCGCGCATAGCCGTCGGCTGCGTGTGCCGCGATCTGCTCATGCCGCGTGTTGACGAACCTGATCGAACTCTTTTCCAGCGCTGCAAGTACGGCGATGTTGGTGTGCCCGCACAGCCCGAAGATGTGCTCGACGCCCCGTTCTTCGAGATGCCTGACCAGCAGATTGGCAACGGTGTCTTTCATGAGAACCCCTGAAATATGGTGACTGCGCACTTGTGCTTTATCGATCCGGATCCTGTGTCCGCGGCGGCGGTCCACTGTAGGTGTACGGAATTTCCTTCGGCATCGGTCCCTTGATGCGATTCTGGTTCTGCATCTCTTCCCAGGCATGCGAGAGAATTCCGACGGAGCGGGACAGGATGAACAGTCCGCGCCCCATCGGCGTCGGAAAGCCAAGCTCGCAGAAGATGACGGCGGTCACCCCATCGATGTTCATCGGGATGGGCTTGCCCGTACGCCGCCGGATCGCAGCTTCTACCGCCCGACCAATGGCGGCATAGCGACCCGTTACAACCTGCCTTTCCGCCGCGCTGTCCACCAGCGCCAGCAAGGGCTCCACTCGCGGATCGACGGGATGAAAACGATGCCCGAATCCGGAAATGATCTTGCCGTTCATGGCGATGAACTCATCGAGTGCACGATCGCAGGCAACCGCGAGATCGCTGCCCTCGCTGATCAGGGTCGAGATCCGCTCGTACAGCTCCATGCACTGCTGTCCTGCGCCGCCATGCGTGTCGCCGAGCACATTGATTCCGGAGGCAATGGCGTTGTTCAGATCGACGCCGCATGTCACGGCCATGCGCGCGATCGCGATCGAAGGTGCATGAGGTCCGTGATCCACGGACGCGACCAGCGCTGCCTCCAGCAATTGCGCCTGTGCGCTGGTCGGCAGTTCGCCACGCACCATCAGCCAGATCATCTGCGGAAAGGAAATTCGCCCGATGAGATCCTGGATCGGATAGCCGCGAATGCCAATCTTTCCCGGATGAATATCGATGATGCTGGTGGTCCACCAGGCTTGCGCCTTGTCGAGCAGTGACTGTGCATCGTCGGTCATACTTCGCGCCTCGCATGGAATGCGTCGATCTCGGCCTGGCTATAGCCCAGCTCATTGAGAATCGCGTCAGTGTGCTGACTCAATGCCGGCGGCCGCAGATCCTCCGGCAGCTCGTGATCCGAATAGCGATAACCACCCTGCACCACCGAAATGTCTTTCGGCAGTCCCGGCACATCCGCAACCTTCTGGATCATCTTGCGGTGCCTGATCTGCGGCAGATCGAGCGTCTGCGGAATGTTGAGCACGCGGCCGGCCGGCACGCCCACGCGGTTGAGCTGATCCTCCCAGTACTTCGCCGACTGCAGGCCCAGCTCCTTCTCGATCTGCAACGTCAGCATCTCGCGATTGCGCAATCGCAGCTCGCGCGTCAGGAACCGGGGATCCTTCAGCAGATCGGGCCGTTCGATGAGTTTTGCCAGAGCGACGAACTGCTCTTCCGTGTTCGCAGCGATATTGAGCAATCCATTGCTGGTCCTGAACGCGCCGGAGGGTGCAGCGGTGAAGTTGTCGTTGCCCATCGGTTCGGGCTGCCTGCCGGCGATCAGGTAGTTCGATACCACCCATCCCATCGCTGCGATGGTGGAATCGAGCATCGAGACATCGATGAAGCGTCCCTTGCCATTGCGCTCGCGCCCCACCAAGGCGCTCGAAATGGCGAAGGCCGCAGTGATGCCGCCGATGCTGTCGCTCACCGGATAGCCCGTTCGCAGCGGCGCCGTCGCTGCATCGCCGGTAATGCTCATCGCTCCGGACAGACCCTGCACGATCTGGTCATAGGCCGGCGCGTCGCTCATCGGCCCGTCCTGGCCGAACCCGCTGATTGCGCAGTAGACGAGCTTCGGATTGACGGTCGCCAGCGCCTTGTGGCCGAGCCCCAGCCGGTCCATCACACCAGGGCGGAAGTTCTCGACCAGCACATCGGCACTCTTCACCAGACGTCTGAATATCTCTTTGCCGGCCTCAGCCTTGAGATCAATGGTGATCGACTTCTTGCCACCGTTCTGTGCCAGAAACGACGCGCCCATCAGCCGCCGACTCAGGTCGGCATCCGCCCCCAGCTGTCGCGCGAGATCGCCCGTGCCGGGAACTTCGACCTTGATGACTTCGGCTCCCGACAGCATGAGCTGGTACGAGCAGAACGGCCCGGCCAGCACGTTCGTGACATCGATCACCCTGATACCGGCGAGTACGGCTGTCATGAAGAGACCTCCTGACGTCTCAACGACGAATGAAAGGATTGGCGACGTCGAGATCCGAAGAAATCCAGACACACTTGGTGTCCAGATACTCCCGGATCGCATCGACACCGGATTCGCGCCCAATGCCTGAACGCTTCATCCCGCCGAACGGCGAAGTGAAACTGGTCGCACGATAGTTGTTTATCCATACCGTACCGGCCTTGAGTCTTTCGCTCATGAACAGGGCGCGGTGCAGACTGTGCGTCCAGACCGCCGCCGCGAGTCCGAAGACCACGTCATTGCCGATGCGGATCGCATCCTGCTCGTCGTCGAAGGGAATGACGCTCAGCAAGGGCCCGAATACTTCTTCCTGGGCAATGCGCATGTGGCTGCGGACATTCGTGAAGATGGTCGGCTCGATGAACTGCCCGGAGCCCAGGTCGGTTCGTGCCTTGCCCCCTGCGACGCAAGTCGCCCCCTCCGCCTTCGCGATCTCGATGTACGCAAGGATCTTCTCGAACTGCGGGCGCGTCGCGATCGGCCCCATCTGCGTATCGGGGCCGACTGGATCGCCCAGCTTCACGTCCCTGACGAAATCGACGAGTCGGGCAACGAACCGGTCGTGAATCGATCGTTGCACCAGCAGGCGCGAACCCGCCTGGCAACTCTGGCCTGCCGCCGCAAAGATGCCGGAGACGACTCCCTTCAATGCCTGATCTGCATCCGCATCGTCGAAAACAATATTGGGCGACTTGCCGCCCAGTTCGAGCGTGACACTCTTCAGGCCGCGTGCTGCAAGCTCGTAGACACGAGTGCCTGCAGCTTCGCCGCCCGTGAAACCCACGTGCGCAACGTCGTCATGCGAGACCAGCGGGCTTCCGACCTCCTCGCCGAAGCCAGTGACGACGTTGACGACGCCGTCGGGAAATCCCGCGAGCTTGAACAATTCCGCGAATTCGAGAATCGCGCAGGAAGTGAACTCCGACGGCTTGATGACGGCTGTGCATCCGGCGGCCAGCGCCGGCGCGAGCTTCCAGCTCGTCAACGTCAGCGGCGAGTTCCACGGCGTGATGATTGCGACGACGCCCTTGGGCTCGTAACGCGTGTACGCGAACACACCAGGCTTGTCTGTCGGTATGACCCGGCTTTCCACCTTGTCGGCGAGGCCGGCGTAGTAATGGAAGTACTCGCCCAGGTACTTCACCTGAGCGCTCACTTCGACAAGCAGCTTGCCATTGTCGCGCTGTTCGATTCCGGCGAGCCGGTCTGCGTGATCGGTGATCAGATCGGCCAGCCTGCGCAGCAACGAGCCGCGGCAGCTGGCGCTCAGCGTTGCCCATGGGCCGTCGGCGAATGCGCGCCTCGCCGCCGCAACCGCCACATCGACATCGGCTGCATTGCCTCGCGCCACGAATGCCCATGGCTCGCCTGTATACGGATTCTCGGTGGGAAAGTGCGCGCCGCTCGCCGGCGCTGACGCACGACCGTCAATGTAGTGGTTGTACCGCTTCATTACCCATCAGCTGTATACGATCCGTGCGTCACCTGCCGGCATGACGGGCGCCACCGCACGGATCGCCGCGAAGATTAGCCGCATATGGACTAACCAGTCCATTCAAATGTACCATCTGGTTCATTACAGCGTGGTCGTCTGCAATGCACCATGAATTTTCTCTGGCGTATCTATCGACGTTCGGCGTATCGCCGCCGGACATGATCGATCTTGCATGGCGTGCAGGCTTCGACTATGTGGGACTGCGACTGAACCCGGTGACCGGCACCGAACCTGTTTTCCCGCTGGCCACGGATCGAACCCTGCTGCACCGGACCAGGAAACGCCTGGAGGACACCGGCGTGCGCGTCCTGGATGTCGAACTCGTACGCATGACTCCGGACTTCGACGTGGCGGCATGCAGTGCGCTGCTGGATGTCAGTGCTGAGCTGAATGCTCGACACGTCATCGCTCAAGCCGCAGATGCGGATGTCTCACGTGTCGTCGACCACCTGGCTCAGCTCTGCGACGCGGCGAGCTCCCGCGGACTTACGGTGGACCTCGAGTTCGTGACCTGGACCGAGACCGCCGATCTGGATCGCGCATCAAGCATCGTCCGTGCGGCGCGCCGCGAGAACGCAGGCGTACTGATCGATACGCTGCACTTCTCGCGATCGGGCTGCAGCACGGCGCATCTCGCCCGGCTGCCGCGCGAGTGGTTCAGGTATGCACAAGTGTGCGATGCACCGCGCACGCCTCCCGACTCCGTGGATGGCCTCATCCATGCAGCGCGCAATGAACGACTGTTCCTGGGCGAGGGCGGACTCGACCTGCCCGGGATACTCGGCGCTCTGCCTCGCGATATTCCCTATTCGCTGGAAATTCCCAGAACCGCCCTCGCCCGCGTCATCGGCCTCGACGAATGCGTGCGCCTCGCCCTGGTCTCGGCTCGCCGGTTCGTCCACGAGCTGCATCGGCCCATGGCACGTCCGCCGCTTCTGCAACCGTCCGTGCATCCGGCACAGCCTCACTGAGACCGGCTGTTACCGTTACGCAAGATCACGTCCGATGCGCCCCACCGGTTTTGTGTTGCCGCGCCTGCAAACGTCACGACGATCGTTGCAGCTCTGGTCGAACGCCGAGCTATGCAGACTTCGGGAACTCGCTGGCAACGGTGTCGATATCTCGACCATCGCATTGGAACTGCGCCGGTCGGCGGCTGCCATCCGCAACAAGGCCGCGATGCACGGCATCCCTCTCACGCGGGTGAGGGCAGTACTCGCTCCCTGATCGACGGGCACCGAGGGGCACGAGGCCCCTCGGCGTCCTCCATCAGAAGTTCATCTGCAATCCGAGATAGTAGTAGCGACCGAGGATATCGTACGTACCCGGCTGGGTCTGACCGATGGTGCCACCAACGATCGGCGGCTCCTCGTCGAGCACGTTGTTGACGCCGCCACGGAAAAGGAACATGTCGTTCAGGCGATACGACAGCGTTGCATCAAACAGATCGTACGCAGGAACACCGGGTGCGGGACTCGCTGGCCGCGTTACCGATGTAATGTCGTCCATCTTCGGCAGGTGACGCCAGCGGATCCCGCCTTCGAAGCTGGGCAGGCGATACGTCAGGGAGAACAACGTCTTCCAGTCGGGGATCGGAATGCCGCCGTTCTGCGTGCCATCGATCGTTCCTGAAAATTCCTGCCAGGCTGAACCCTGCAGCAACTGCACTTCGTACGACTCCGTGAAGTTTGCCAGCAGGCTGACATCCAGACTGCCCGGACCCACCGGAATCTTCCAGTCGAGTTGCGCATCGATGCCACTGGTGCGCAGGCCGCCCAGATTGAAGTACGGCGTGGCGACCGTATCTACACCGCCGGTCGTCGCATTGCGATTGATCATTGCGCAGTAGGCATTGCTGGCGTCGTAGGTCGGATTGCTGCCGTCCAGGTTGTAGCACTTGCTGAGCGCAGTGCCGCCGGCAATCGGACCAATCACGTCTTCGATGTCGATGTCGTAGTAGTCCACGGACAAGGAAATGTCCCGCGCGAGGGCCGCATCAAACTGCGGACGGAATACGACGCCGAGTGTCATCGTATCGGCCTCTTCCGGCTTGAGTGTCGTGTTGCCGCTGTTGATCACGCCGATGGCCACAGTCGTGTACTGGTAAGTGTCGGCGATCGGCGTGGGAATGCCGGTCGCAACACACAGCGTCCTCACCGCAGCAGCATTCGCACCCGTTCGTGCAGTGGAACGGACGTCGCACGGATCGCCCTGCCCCGGCGGCGAACCGATCTGCGCTTGCGCGCCGAGCTGGTTGTAGAGTTCACCGATGTTCGGTGCACGAATTGCGTGTTCGAACCCGCCGCGGACGGAGAAACCGCGGAACGGTTCCCACATCGCATCCACCTTGTAGGTCTCGACCCGTCCGGAGACATCGTAATCGGAGGTTCTGAAGCCAATATCCAGATCCAGCTTGTGCGCGAACGGCTTGTCGGCCAGCAGCGGGATCAGGAACTCGATCGCAGCTTCCTTTACTCCAGAATCGCCCCTGGCCGGATAGGTCTGCAACGTACCGATAATGTCGAGGTTCTCGCGCGACGGATCTGGATCGAACTCGAACTCGTTGTCGCGCGTGGTCAGCGTCAGCGCGAACTTGAGGTCGCCGGCCGGCATCGCAAACAGCGAACCGCTGAGATTCGCTTCGAAGATCGTCTGCTCGAGCTGCGTGTAGTCGTGTGTCTCAGCTTCCAGATAGGCACGACATTCGGCCGACACACTGGAAGATGCTGCAAGACTGAACGGATTGAATCCACCCGCGCAGATCGAAGCACCGCCATCTTCCGCATACAGCAGATTGCGCATGCGCGAGTTCAGGATGGCCTTGTCCTGCGTTTCCACCAGATCGGTCGAGTCGTAGGATCCGTAGACATCCCACTTCCAGTCCTTGAACGGCAGATTGCCGCGCAAGCCGAAGATGTACTGGCCCACGGTGAAGTCCGACGGGAACTTTCGATCTTCCAGGCCCATGAATCGCTGATTGATCGTGAAATCCGCCGTCGCGTCTGGACGCGAGGCCAGGATCGTGCGCAGGTCAGCCGGAATGAATGGATTCGTGATAGGTACCGTCGGCACCACGTACAGCGTGGGTGTCCAGCCCACCTGACCGGTCGCAGTGGTCCGGTTGTAGAGGAACTGCCCGTAGGCCGTGATGTCCTGCGTGATGTCGTAATCAAACTTCCCGAAGAACGACTTACGCTCCATCGGATTGACGATGTATTCCTGGTACGTCACCGGCTGACGAACGGTGCCACCTATGGTGCTGAAGTTTCCGGTCGTCGGTCCGCGATAGTTGATAGCGCCGATCTGGCCGAAGAGCGTGTTGTCGTCGTTCACGCCCAGGCTGCGCGAGTTCAGCACGCTTCCCGGTGCTGCGCCGTAACCGGCAAACACACCATTGACGGCCGCCTGGGTGGGCAGGTTGGTCGGTGCAGGAATATAGGTTCCCTGCGCGATGAACGAAGAAAGCACGCCGAGCTGGTAGAAGTCCCGCTCGCTGCCGAACAGCTCGTCGCGATCAGTGTAGCCGGCCGACAGCAGCACCCGGCCGCGCCCGCCGTCGATCGCGAAGCCGGCCGAAATACCTACATCGGTCGTATTCGCATCGCCGCGATCGCTTACGCCTGAGCGGATGTCCAGCTGCACGCCATCGAGGTCGCTCTTGCTCTTGAAATTGACCACGCCCGACATCGCGTCCGACCCGTACACGGCAGACGCACCGCCCGTAATCGTCTCGACACTCTGCAGAATGAACTGCGGGATCAGGTTGACGTCGACGACAGCATTCGCGTTCGACAGCGGCAGACGACGCCCATCCAGCAGGACCAGGTTGCGCGTCTCGCCCAGCCCACGCAGGTTCAACGACGCCCGTCCGGCCAGCGCCACCGCGCCGATGGTGCTCTGCGTCTGGCCCTGCACGAACTGCGGCAGCTGATTGAGCGCATTCTCGATGTTGACGGTGCCCGTCTGCGAGATTGCATCCTCACCGAACGTCACGATCGGACTGGTCGACGAATAGTCCGGCCGGGAAATACGCGAGCCCGTGACAACGATCTCCTCGAGCTTCGACTCCGCTGGCGTGGACTGCGCTTCCTGACCCAGCACCGGACTGCTCGCCAGCACGGCGAGTAGCGAAGCACTGGATATCCCTGATGACTTGATACGCATGCAATCTCCCCCTGTGTTTCGACGCGGCTGTTGTTCTCGCCATGCACTCCGGGCGCGCAGCCCGGACTCGGCTTTTCCGCAGTGTACGAACCAGTACATACATGTCAAGCAGTGAGTGCCGTTGAATGATCCACGAGGACAGAAACCACGTATTGATGCGCGCCAAATTGGACCGCGGGCGCTGCGGCGCATTTCTCGCTGGCCGCTCCATGCGTGCCGGCTCTTCCAATGCCGTCCAGGACTCGCGAGTTCAGTCGCCGCGCGCTACCCGCGCCGGACAGAAACTCAGCTCTATCCCCGTACCCACCGGATCGCGAAACAGAAACTGGATGTCTCCTGCCTCGGGAACCTCGGAGACCGCATACTGAATGCCGCGCTCACGCAACCTGGCAGCCACGTCGTCGAGATCGGAGCAGCGAAAGGCGACGTGATCAATGGCACCCTTGCCATACTCGTCACCCGTTGCCATCTCCTCGGGACGCATCTCCACGAGGTGCACGATGGCGACCTCGCCCGCGTACAACCAGTAACCGGCGGACTTGAAAGGCGGTCTCCGTCCTTCTTGCAGCCCGAGAATGTCGCAATAGAAATCGCGCAGCCTGCGAATGTCCCCGGGGCGCACCCGCAAATTGACGTGATGTACCGCCTGAACAGCCACTACAGCGTCTCAGTGTTGTAGAACTCGCCGAAAAGCTCCTGGTCGGACGGTCGATCCTCGGGAATAGGCCGGCTCACCCACGTCACGTTCATGTAGTGCCTGAGAGAAATATTTTCGTTCGTGATGTTGCCGCCCCAGTATCCGCAACCAAGACTGGAGGTCATCGGCATGCCATTGTTGAAGGCGCCGGCGTTTGCCTTGGATTGCGGCTGACGCACCATCATGCGGCTCACGGGCGCCACCAGGGCCAACTGATGGATGTGTTCGTCGTCGAAAGAGTAGATGCCGCAGGAGTGGCCCGCGCCGCCGACCTGGTAGATCTGCCGCACCCTCTCCAGCGCCTGATCGAAACCCTCGTATCTGAAAATCGCCAGCACGGGCGAAAGCTTCTCGCCGGAAAACCGATGCTGCTTGCCGATCTCGTCCTGCTGAACGATGACGAAGCTGCGATCGGCTGGCATCTCGAACCCAGCCATCCTGGCGATCGTTCCCGCTGACCTGGCCACTGTCGACAGCGTGCGTCGGCCTTCGGCGTCCCACATTACGTTCTCCAGCAGCTGCTTCTGTTCCGGCGTGGCAAGATGGCCGCCCTCCTTCTGCAGCTGCGCCAGGAATCTGTCGTAGATTCTGCTGTCCACGACGAGGTTGCCGTCGGCGGAGCATCCGGAGCCATTGTCCGACGTCTTGCTCATGCGGGTGTTGCGCGCGGCATCCTCGATGTCCGCAGTCTCATCGATCACCATGGTCGAGTTTCCAGCACCAACGCCGAGCGCCGGCTTACCCGAGCTGTAAGCCGCCTTCACCATCGGCATGCCGCCGGTTGCGATAGTCAGATCGCAGATCGACATGAGTTCCTGAGACAACGGAATGCTCGGCCTCTCGACGCATTGAAAAATGTCCTCCGGGGCACCCAATTTTTTCAGGGTGGCCCGCATTACCTTCACCATCTCGAAGGTGGTCTGCCTGCTGGCCGGATGCGGCGCGAAAATGACGGCGTCCTTGCACTTCAGCGCATAGATGCCATTGCCCGGCGGCGTCAGCTCCGGATTCGTGCTGGGGATCAGAGAAACGATGACGCCGGCAGGCTTGGCATACTTGACGATGCCCTTCTCCGGAATCTCTTCGATCACGCCCATGCTCTTCTGACGCAACGCGTCGCGAAGAATGCCCATGATCTTGAAGCGCTTGGCCGGCCGACCCTCGCGATCGCCAAGTCCGCTTTCGTCGACACCTTGCTGCGCGATCCTCGTGAAGGTCCGTTCGTTGGCGGTCGCCCATCCGATGGCCTGGCATAACCGGTCTATCCGGGCCTGATCGTAGGACCCGATCACCTGCATGGCGACCCGAGCCCGGCCCAGTAATTCCTGCGCGTACTGCTGCTCTTCGCTGGTTATTTCTCGCGCCATGCTTCCCTCGCATTAATGTACGAACTGGTACACCCATCTTGAAGCCCAATTGAGTTCGTGGCAATGACCTTCTATGAGGTATCGGCGGTCAGACGAGCGCCCAGGACAACATCCGCGCGATGGCCGACCTGCCAGCAAGTCTGATCGAAGTACGGTCGAATCCCGGCTAGAATGCGCCGCAACGAACGCAAGGGAATCTCATGGTATCCATCAAGGACGTCGCGAAGCTGGCCGGTGTGTCCATCGCCACCGTTTCGCGCACGATCAACAACAAGGACAGGGTCAACGAAGAGACCCGCGAGCGCGTGCGTCGCGCAATCGAGACCACGGGTTTCTCGCCCAACACGCTGGCGCAGAATTTCCGTCGCGGTCGCACCAATTTCATCATGGTGGTGCTGCCGTCCATCGGCGATCCGTTCTTTGCCGGTGTGGTGAAGGGCATCCAGTCGATCGCGCAGCAGAAGGGCTACAACGTGCTCTTCAGCGAAACCACGATGAACTCGGACGAGTTCACCAGCATGCTGGCCTCGCGTCAGGCCGACGGCATGATCCTGCTCGCGACCGTACCGCCGGCCGGGCTGGAGATCCTCAGCCGCGAGCGGCATCGCGTGCTGCCCATCGTCGTCGCCTGCGAGGCGATCCAGCCTGAGATGCGGCATTTTCCCAGCGTCCACATCGACAATGTCGCTGCCGCCAAGGAAGCCACCCGCTTTCTCATTTCACACGGACACGAGCGCATCGCCTTCATCTCCGGCACCAACACCTCGCTGCTGACCAAGGATCGCGAAGCGGGCTATCGCGCAGCCATGAAGTCCGCCAAGTTGCCGGTCCAGGACGGCTGGGTGCTCGAAGGCAAACTCACGATCGAAGGCGCGATCAAGGCGACGCGCAGCCTGCTGCACCACGCCACCCGTCCGACGGCGATCCTGTGCGCCAACGACGATATGGCGATCGGCGCGCTGCACGAGATCCGTTCGGCCGGATTGAGCGTCCCGGAAGACATCTCCGTGATCGGCTTCGACGACATCCGCTATTCGCAGGTCGTCCATCCGCCGCTCACGACGGTCCGCCAGCCCGCCGAGGAAATCGGCGAGAAGGCGATGTACCGCATCAGCCACGCCATCGAGCAGGGCGTGGCACTGACCTCCGAGCCGGAACTCGTGCCGCACGAACTGGTGATCCGCCGCTCGGTGGCGCGGCGTAACTGAGCGCGACTCACTTCAACAGGTACTGGTTCAGCAGATTCTCGTAACGCTCCTGCTTGCCGCTCGTCAGCGCCGGTTCGCCGCTGGCCGCAGCGATGTCGCGCAGTGCCTCCAGGCCCAGCTTTCCGGCGGCGAACGCGGCGCCATCGCCGGCGTCGAAGCTCTCATAGCGTTGGTTCCGATCGGCTGTCAGGCGCGATTTCGTCAGCAGTGCATGCGCCACTTCCAGCCCGCGCGCGAATGCATCCATGCCGCCGATGTGGCCGATGAACAGATCTTCCATGTCGACGGACTCGCGACGCGCCTTGGCATCGAAGTTCAATCCGCCGGGCGCGAGACCACCCTCCTCCAGGACCACCATCATCGCCGTCGTCGTGTCGTAGAGATCGACCGGAAACTGGTCGGTGTCCCAGCCGTTTTGCATATCGCCGCGATTCGCATCGATGCTGCCGAGGAGTCCGGCATTGGCACTGATCTGCAGTTCGTGCGCGAAGGTATGACCGGCGAGCGTCGCATGATTCGCCTCGATGTTGAGGCTGAAGTCGGCGTCGAGTCCGTACTGTCGCAGGAAGCCGATCACGCTGGCCGCGTCGAAATCGTACTGGTGCTTCATCGGCTCCATGGGTTTCGGCTCGATCAGGAAGCGTCCCTTGAAGCCGATGCGCCGGCCGTAATCGCGCGCCGCGGCCAGGAACGTCGCCAGATGATCCAGTTCGCGCGCGGTATCGGTGTTGAGCAGGGACGAGTAACCCTCGCGTCCGCCCCAGAAAACGTAGTTCTCGCCGCCCAGCGCCACGGTCGCGTCGAGCGCCGCCTTCACCTGCGCACCGGCGTGCGCCACCACCTGGAAGTCGGGATTCGTGGCTGCACCGCACATGAAGCGCGGATGCGAAAAGAGATTGGCCGTGCCCCAGAGCAGTCGCACGCCCGTCTGTTGCTGCAGCCGGCCAGCGCGCTCGACCATCTTCTGCAGGTTGCTTTCGGATTCCGCCACCGTGCTTCCTGCCGGCGCCATGTCACGATCGTGAAAGCAGTAGTAAGGCACGCCGAGCTTGGTGAACAGCTCGAACGCCGCATCCATGCGCAGCACGGCGGCATCCAGCGGATCC
The DNA here is from genome assembly GCA_964457865.1 of uncultured Steroidobacter sp. Classification (GTDB taxonomy): domain Bacteria; phylum Pseudomonadota; class Gammaproteobacteria; order Steroidobacterales; family Steroidobacteraceae; genus Steroidobacter. The sequence continues at coordinate 18,957 of CAYWHG010000020.1, read as the reverse complement.
GCCGCCCTGTCCCAGGCGAAGGCGCGCGTACCGACGCCGAACGGATCCGCACCGGCGCCGACGAACGTATGCCAGTAGCACACCGCAAAGCGCAGATGCTCGCGCATCGTCAGATTGCCGATGCGGCGATCGGCATCGTAGTGCTTGAACGCCAGTGGATTGTCGGAGCCCAGTCCCTCGAACGGAATGCGGCCGATGCCGGGAAAGAATTCGATATCGCCGCGGTAGTAGTCAGCGCTCATACGCCACGCTCCTGTTGCAGATAGTAGGGACGCAGCCGCGCCAGGTGATCCTGGTAGCAGCCGTAAAAGCCTTCGTAACGTCGGGCTGCCTCGGCGTTGGGTTCGCAGCACAATTCCGGGTCGGCGACGAGATGATCGTCGACCAGGTCCGCGATCGATTTAACCGTGCCCCGCGACTGCTGAACGGCGTTCGCCGCCTGCAACGCGGCGCCCAATGCCGCGCTTTCCTGATCGCGCAGCCCGATGACCGGGACGGCGAAGACGTCGGCGATCATCTGTCGCCAGGTGCGGCTTGCCGCGCCGCCGCCGGTGACGCAGACAGCGTCGAAGTGCAGATCGAGCTCGCGGAAGACGCCGAGCCCATGACGCAGCGCGAACGTGGCACCTTCCATTGCCGAACGCAGCAGGTTCGCTGGCGTCGCATTGCGCATGTCGAGTCCGATGACGGCCGCTTTCGCGCGCGGCAGATTGGGCGTGCGCTCGCCGTTGTAGAACGGCAAGGTCACGACACCCTCGGCCCCCGCCGATGTCTCATCCAGCAATCGCTCGACTGCGCCGATGTCGATGCCGGCGATCCGCCGGACCTGCTCGATCGCGACGGTGCAGTTCATGGTGCATATCAGCGGCAGCCAGCCGTCCGTGGACGAGCAGAACGCGGCCACGCGCCCCTGCGCATCGACGATCGGACGCGGCGAGAACGCGAACAATGTTCCGGAGGTGCCGAGACTCGCGGTGAGTCGACCTTCGCGCACGTTGCGGGTACCGATGGCCGCCATCATGTTGTCGCCGCCGCCGACCGACACCACGGCGGTGCGCGGCAGGCCGAACTGCTCGGCGGCGTGCGCCGCAATCGGCATCACGGCGCGACTGTCGAGCACCGGCGGCAGACACTCCATGAGATCGCGCTGCGGATCGATGGCGGCGAGCATCGTCCGGCTCCACTCGCGCGCACGCACGTCGAACCAGCCCGTGCCGGAGGCATCGCCGCACTCCGTGAAGCGCTCGCCGGTGAGAACGAAGTTGAGGTAATCGTGCGGCAGCAGGATGGTCGCGAGCCGCGCATACGCCGCAGGATCGGATCGCGCCAGCCAGCGCACTTTCGACGCCGTGTATCCAGGCAGCACCGGGTTGCCAGCCACTTCGATGCAGCGCCGCTCGCCGCCGACGGCAGCGGAGATCTCTTCGCACTCGGCGAGCGTCGCCGTATCGCACCAGAGCTTGACGGCGCTGAGTACGCCGCCCGAACGGTCGAGCGGCACGAATCCATGCTGCTGCCCGGAAACACCGATCGCCGACACGCTGCGACGCACGTCAGGCGACAGCGCCGCGAGCGCGGCTTGCAGGGCATCCAGCCACCAGCTTGCGCGCTGTTCCCGGCTGCCGTCGTCCCGGCTGATGAGATCCAGCGGCACCGATGCGCGATCCGCCGCCGCGCGACGCTCGAGGTCATACGCGATCACCTTGAGGCTCTGCGTGCCCAGGTCGATGCCCAACGCTACTGTCATGTCCCCCTCAATCCTGTATTTCAGCCCGGCAAGTGTAAACGTTTTTACGAATGGACCCAAGCCAGACCTGGGAGCGGCCGCTCGCGCAGGGGCCCGCAGAAACGCCTAAACACAGGCACAGGGCCTTTCCGTGTGCTTTCGCCCGCATCTATCGCTTTGTGGCCCGGGTACCTTCCCTTGCTTCAAGTTGGCGCGTTGACCCTGGAAACGTTTACATACATACTCGCTCGAACTCCTTTCGCGTGGCGTCTCCGTGATCCGCAACCCCATCCTCACCGGCTTCAACCCCGATCCTTCGATCTGCCGAGTCGGTGAGGACTACTACATCGCCACCTCGACCTTCGAGTGGTATCCGGGCGTGCAGATCCATCACTCGCGCAATCTCGAGGACTGGGAACTGGTGGGGCGGCCGCTGAATCGCGCCGAGTTGCTCGACATGCGCGGCGAGCCGGATTCCTGCGGTGTCTGGGCGCCCTGCCTGACGTGGCACGACGGACTCTTCCATCTCATCTATACGGACGTGAAGCGTTTCGACGGCAACTTCAAGGACACGCACAACTACCTGACGACGGCCGCGCACATCGACGGCGAGTGGTCAGCGCCGGTCTATCTGAACAGCAGCGGTTTCGATCCTTCGCTGTTTCACGATGTCGACGGCCGCAAGTGGCTCGTGAACATGGTCTGGGACCACCGTCCGGATCGCAGCCGCTTCGGCGGCATCGTGCTGCAGGAATATTCCGTCCGCGACCGACGTCTCATCGGCCCGGCGCACAAAATATTCGAGGGCAGCGAACTCGGGCTCACGGAAGGTCCGCACCTGTATCGCGTCGGGGACTACTACTACCTGCTGACCGCCGAAGGCGGCACCGGATACAACCATGCCGTGACGCTGGCGCGCTCCAGATCCCTGCGCGGACCGTACGAACTGCATCCGGAACGGCACATCGCCACGGCGAAAGATCGCCCAGACGACGAACTGCAACGCGTCGGACATGCCGACATCGTGCAGGCTCCGGACGGCTCGTATCTGATGACGCATCTGTGCAGCCGGCCGTTGCGCTTCCTGCGCCGCAGTCCGATGGGACGCGAGACCGCACTGCGCCGGCTCACGCTGGACAGCGACGGCTGGTTCCGGCTTGCACCTTCGGAACGCGCGCACGCTTCATCGACAGCGCCGCAGCGACGTTACGAGCGCAACTATGTTTTCAGCGACCGGGAACTGCCACGCGACTTTCAATGGCTGCGCAGCCCCGAACCGCAGACGCTGTTCTCGCTGACGGACGTGCCGGGCCACCTGCGACTGTACGGACGCGAATCGGTCGGCAGCCTGTTCGATCAGGCATTGGTCGCACGACGCCAGGTGCATTTCTGTTTCGAAGCGGAAACGGAGATCCAGTACGAGCCGGAGGACTTCCAGCAGGCGGCCGGACTCATCTGCTACTACAACGCACACAAGTTCCACTATGTGTACGTGAGCTGGGACGAACGCATCGGCAAGCACATCGGCATCATGAGCTGCGAAGCCGACATGACGCTGACCTGCACGTTTCCCATCGCCGATGCGTTGATTCCGGTGCCGGCGGGCGTGCCGCTGCGCCTGCGTGCCCGCATCCGTGAACACGAACTGCTGTTCTCCTGGAGCTGCGGCGACGAACACTGGCGCACGATTCCCGTCATCCTCGACGCCAGCCTGCTGTCGGACGAAGCCGGCAAGGGCGACAGCGCCAACTTCACCGGCACGTTCGTCGGGATGTGCTGCCAGGATCTGACCGGACGCCGCAAGCCGGCGGACTTCCGCTACTTCGCCTATCGCGAGCGCAAGTTGAATGAAGCGCTCGATGCCTCGCTGCCGCTCGTCGCTGATGCGACTATCTGATCGCCGACGACGGCGTTGGTCACAGATTAAGAATCTCCACGGGGAACATGACCGGAGGAAATCTTCGATTCTTCTTCGCTGATGCCACTGCGATGCTTAAGTAAGTGCCAGTGGGCTCACTTCTTCTCATCCGCCCCCTGAAGCTGCCGTCACCGTCGTCATCGGCGAGATGAACTGCCCGCCGCTGCCGGCGGTGTGCTGGATCTTTATCTGGATCTGGTAGCTGCCACCGACCGCGATCGACTGCTCGGTGATCGTGCGCTGCCAGCGCGATCCGACCTTCGTGCCGGCAACACAGTGCTCGCCGAGGCACAGATAATTCCAGCCGCCGCTCCAGCCCGCATCGTCGAAATACAGCGTTGCCACACCGGCATTCACTTCGATTCCCTGGGCCGCACCACCTCCTCCGCCGGAGGCGCTGGTCGTCACGCTCAGCGGAGCGCTCTGTGCCGAGCAGTTGCCCGCGGCATCGCAGGCACGCACTGAATAGGCGTAGGTCGAGGACGACGCGAGACCGGTGTTGGTGAACGATATCCCCGTCGGCGATGCAATCGACACGCCCGCGCGATAAAGCTCGTAGCGCGTGACGGCAACATTGTCGCTGGACGCGTTCCAGGCCAGCGTGACACTGGCGCTGGTCGTCCCGGTGACGCGCAGGTTCCCTGGAATCGAGGGGGCGAGCGTGTCGGATCCACCACCGCCTCCTCCCACCGTCGTCGCAACGACCGTCGTCACCGGCGAAATGTACTGACCGCCGCTGCTCGATGCGTTCTGGATCTTGATCTGCACCGGATAACTTGCGCCCACCGCAATCGTCTGTCCGGTGATCGCGCGTTGCCAGCGATTGCCGACCTTGGTTCCTGACACGCAATGATCCGCGAGGCAGAGATAGTTCCACCCGCCGCTCCAGCCCGCATCGTTGAAGTACAGCGTGGCAGTGCCGCCGCTCACTTCGATCCCCTGCGCCGCTCCCGAAGACGTACTCGTGGTCGCCGTCAGCACCGGAGTCTGTGCCGAGCAATTGCCGGCGGCATCGCAGGCACGCACCGTGAAGCTGTACGTCGTGCCCGCTGCCAATCCGGTCGCGAGTTGGCTGGTCGTCGAGGGCGAACCGATCAGCACGGCGTTGCGGTACACGTCGTAGCGGGCCACGCCCACGTTGTCGGTCGACGCATTCCACGCGAGCGCGATCTGGTCACTGCCCGTAGCGGTCACGCGCAGATTCGCGGGCACCGTCGGCGCTTGTGTGTCGCCACCGCCGCCGGGGTTGAAACCAAGCGCCGCAAACAGCGAACTGCTGCCCGCGAGCCAGCCATTGCCATTCACCTGCGCCAGCCATTGGCTGCGGATAAAAGTTTGTGCCTGCACGCGCGAGTCGCCCCAATAGCCTTCCACCGGCCCGATCCCATCCACCGGATTCCATTTCCACTGGCTGTCCCAGTCGGCGTTGATGTAGGCGAGTCCGCGAATGACGTCGGCATGGGTGTCCATGAGGGCGAACAGCGTTGCAAACCATTCGTTCCATATCTGTTGCGCCGATCGCGCCTGCTTGTTGCTGCCGAACGCGGCGTCGGTGCTGTACGTCAGAGCACCGATGTCGTAACGCTGCGGCGTCGCCTCGGCGATGAGCAGCGGCTTGGCATGCGTGCGCGCCAGCGCAATCATGTCGTTGATGTCGATCCAGCTGCAGTCCTGCGGCGTGAAGTACGACATACCCATCCAGTCGACATACTGATCGCCCGGATACCAGTCCAGCGTCTGCTGCATGCTGATCCCGTCGGGACAATAGGTCGCCGTCTGCCACACCATGGCGATGTGGTTCTGTGCATTGAGCGCACGGATGCGGTTCCAGACCTTGATCCAGCCCGTCTTGAAGGCCGCCGGCGGATGCGCATTCCAGGTGCCTTCGACTTCATAGCCCCAGCGCAGCAGGACGGGCCGGTTCCAGCTCTTGAGCGTGTTGATCAAGGTATCAAGATTCGTGTCGTACGCGCCGTTGGCGAAGGCCGTCGCCTGACCATTGAGCGAGATCCCCAGCACGATCGCGCTGTTCGGATAGGTCGCGGCCAGCGCGGCCGCGTTGTTGATGCCGGCGCCCCATTCGCCGTTGGTCGACAGTCCCGCCAACGTGTCGATGCCGGTGTAGCCGGTGACGCCTGCCGGCACCGGACCGACTGTACTCACGTAGTCGGCGATGCTCCCCGTGTCCTGACCGATGATGAGCAGGCGCTGGCCGGCGGGCGGCAGGAACACCGCCGCCGACGCGACCCCGGCACACAACCCAGCCAGAACACCGATCGCTATCCGTCGCCAGGCAGCAATTACAGGTCGCATGAGACCTCCGCGCAGCAAGTGACGGCGGCAGAAGCTGGCACGCTCCTGCCGCCGGAATGGATCACAGGGATTCGACGAATCTGACGACGTTGGTGCGATCGGCGGGGCTCAGCGCGTTGTACTGCGCGCGCGACGTCGCCGCCGCGCCGTCGTGTTTCTGGATCGCCGCATCGACCGAGGTCGCGGAGCCGTCGTGCATGAAGCGCAACACGCGGCCGTTCCGTTGCAACAGATCCATGTTGTGCCCCAGTCCCCACAGCGGCGCGGTACGGAAACTGCCGCCGTTGACGTTCCACACCTTCATGTCGGTGTAGGGACGGATCTCGAGATTTCGCAGATGCGTCGGTGCCGTGCTGCTCGTGTACTGCACCGGCGTATGACAGCTCGCGCAGCCCACCTGGCCGAACAGCACATCGCCCTGCGCCACGCCCGGCCGGTCATAGGCACCGGGATCGCGATTCGGCACCGTGAGCAGTTCGATGTAGGACGTCATCAGGTCGACCGCGCGAACCGGCACCGCCGAGACCTGCACGTGGTGATCGTCCACCAGCGCGTTCTCCACCTGCTGGCGAATCGTCGGCGCCGAACCGTCCCAGGAAAATCCGGCCTGGCGTCCCACCATCACGTCGAGCAGCTTGACGCCGTAGACCGGCGGCGGCAGGCGTGGGCCTTTCGCGGTCTGGATGATCTCCGATCCCCGGCCGTCGCGGAAATGACAGCCGCCGCAGCTGCGATCGCCGATGCGTACGTCGGGATCATCGAACAAGGTCGAGCCGCGCTTGTTCGGATCGATGCCATGGAAGATGTGATGACCGACCAGGAAGTCGTCGATCTGATCCTCGGTGTGCACCGTCACCAGCGGTTGCGTGAACACCGCGTTGTGTTCGAGCGCGCTGTAGGCGCCCGTGTCGGAGACCCACATGGTGGTGCCCGCCTTGCCCGCGGACTTGAGACGCGGATCGCCGTAGCTGCCCCAGCCGGAGCCCACGGTGTAGTACATGAAGTCGTTGTAGGTCTGCGAACTTTCGCGGCCGGCGATCGCCGTGATCTCGAACTGGATCACCTGGCCGTAGCTGTAGATCCCGCCGAAGCCGGGATTCTGTTCGACGGCGAAGAAGTTCTGGCCGTTGATTGCGCCGGCGTCGTTGCGCAGCGATTCCACGCGCAGCACGCTGCCCGAGATCGCGTAGTTGAGCTGCACATTGCCGGGCGAATCGTTGACCCACAGCGTGTAGCGATCGAGATCGCGGATACGGATCGCGTTGCTCTGATTGTCGATCACGGCCGCCGTGATGCCGTCGTGCGAGATCGGATGCCGCGGGCGCATCCAGTTCGACGATCCGTCGACGAACGGCGCGTAGGCCGCCGGATTCACGCGGGCGCCCGCCGTCGTGAACAGCGCCGTGTGGATCCAGCGCGAGGCGAGATTGTTGTTCAGCGGGTTCGGATGCAGGTAGCGGAAGAAGTAGGTGTACGTGCCGGCGCAGGGAATGGTTGCGGTGCCGTTCACCACCGAGACTTTCTGGAACGTTGCATTGCCGTTCGTCGAACAGTGCATCTCGAGTCCGGAGTCTCCCGGCGCACGCACCGCACCGGCAACGCCCGTCACGTTCTGCGGCCCCCAGCGCCACGTCAACGTGCTGCCGTTGATGTCGAATGCGAATCCATGCGACGTCGGCGCGACGCCGTTGATCGGCGTGGGCAGTGCCGCGGGCGTATTGGCGCGCGGCGGCGGGCCGACGTTGTGATCGGAGTAGGAATTCGAGGTGGTATCGACGTTGATCGGCACCACCGGTGTCGTGACACTGAGCGGTGCCGACTGCGCCGAGCAGTTGTTCGAATCGTCGCAGGCCCGCACGCGGAAGCTGTAGGTCACTCCGGAACTGAGGCTGCCGATGGTTGCGCTGGTGCCGACAGGCGATGCCGCAAGCGTGCCATTGCGATAGATGTCGTACTTCGCGACGACGCCGCCGACATCGGTCGAGGCATTCCATGACAGCGCCGCCGACGTGGGATTGACCGCCGTGGTCTGCAGGCCCGTCGGCACGGATGGCGCGGTGCTGTCCGGCACGAAGACCGGAGTCGTCACACTGACGGGCGCACTCTGCGCCGAACAATTGCCTGCGACATCGCAGGCGCGAACACGGTAGGTGTAGGTGGTCTGTTCGGTGAGACCGGTGTTGACGAAGGAGGTGCCCGTCGGCGAACCCACCGGCGTCGCGCCGCCGTTGCGATAGACGTCGTATTTCGCGACGCCCTTGTCGTCCGACGATGCAGTCCAGGTGAGCTGCACGGCATGTCCGTTCTGCGCAGTGCCCTGCAGACCCGTGGGAACGCTCGGCGCAGTCGTGTCGGGAGAGGCGCACGAACTGGCGATCGACGCGCCGCCGGCGACGTACGTGATGGGCTGCGCGCCCGTCAGGCACTGGCCGACCGTATTGTCCTGAACCTTGAATTCGATGGAGTAGCTCGAACCTGCGGTGACTGACACGGATCGCTCGAAGCGTCCGTTGACGCGCGTTCCCGGCGAGCACGCTCCGTTCAGGCAGAGATAGTTGAACGAGGCGGTCCAGCCTTCGTCGACGTGATAGAGCTTGCCGGCACCGTCGATGCCGAACTGACCCGCACCGCCACCGCCGCCCGGCGGCGTCGACGCACTCGTCGTTCCTGAAACCGCCGACGTCTGAGCGGAACAGACATTGCTCGCATTGCAGGCGCGCACCGTGTAGCTGTATGTGGTGCTGGCCGCGAGTCCCGTATTGACGAGTGACGTTGCCGATGGAGAGGCGACCAGCGCGCCGCCGCGATAGACGTCGTAGCGATCCGCACCGCTCGATGCGGTCCAGCTGACCGTCAGGCTCGACGAAGTTGCCGATCCGACCGCGAGACCGGTCGGGACAGCGGGCGCGCCTCCGCCACCACCGCCGCCGGCGGTCGCAGTGACGGTATAGAGCGGCGAGATGTACTGGCCGGACCCGTTGTTCTGGATCTTGATCTGGATCTGATAGGTGTTGCCGACGGTGATCGACTGCTCGGTGATCGTCCGTTGCCAGCGTGTTCCTACCTTGGCACCGGCGACGCAGGATTCGCCGAGACAGAGATAATTCCAGCTGCCGGTCCAGCCGCCGTCGTCGAACCAGAGCGTGGCGGTGCTGCCGTTCTTCTCGATTCCCTGCGCCGCCAGCGCGGCCAGCGGTGTCGAGCACAGCAGGACCAGTGCCGCAGCGGACAGGAATCGGAGACGGAACAGCGCAGGGTGCAGATCGTCAATCAGCTTCATTGCCGGATCCCCCGAAAGGCGGACCGCGTCTGAAGGCGGCCTCGCGTGATGTAAAAACGTTTACAGCAATCTATCTGTAAACGTTTTTACAACGAATGTCAATCGGATATGGCCGTTGATACCTCAACCGCGGACGGAGTCAGGCGGCGAACTGCTTGCCGCATGCGGTCGCAGGCGCCGCCGAACACGGCGCTGTGGATTCGCGATGCACGATGTCGAAGGGCATGAAATGAGTGCTGCCGCGGTGCCGCGCAGCACCGACCAGCATCTCGATCGCCAAGACCGTCATGGCCGCAAACGGCGCGCTCACGGTAGTGAGTTCCGGCGAACTGCGCAGCGCCACCGTGCGGTTGCCGAATCCCACGACCGAGAGGTCCGCCGGCACTGCGAGCCTGCGCCGCTGTGCAGCCTGGATGGCTGCGACACCGAGCAGATCGTGGCTGGCGACGATCGCCGAGATGGAGGGATCGATATCGAGAAGCCGATCCAGCGCCTGCATGCCGGCGCCGCAAGTGATTGCGCTCGAGACCATGACGGTTCCTGCGACATGAGGCACATGACTCCCGATGGCATGGGCAAAGCCGCGACGCCTGGCGCCGGCACTCGCGCCGCACGGCGAGTCGATGAACGCAATGGAGCGATGACCGAGCGAAATCAGCTCCTCGGTCACCCGATGGGCCGCGGCGAATTCATCGATGTTCACGCACCGCGCACGCGGGGTATCGGCGCCGACGACCACGATCGGCACCCCTTCGCGCTCCGCCAGTTCCTGGACTTCGCCGCTGACCGGCGCCAGTACGACCGCGCCACGCAGACTGCGCAGCCGCGTCATCGAAAGAGTGCCCGCTTCGCACGGCACGATGCACAGCTGGGCTGTGTCGGCAGCACGCTGAGCAGCAATCAGGATCGGCGCGAGTTCCTGTGCCATGCCGGCATCGTAGATGAGCCCGATGTGCGGGGCCCTGCCTGTCGCCAGTTGCCGGGCAGTCCGGCTGGGCGTGTACCCCAGCGCACGCACGTACTTCATGACATGGGAGCGCGTGGCGATCGTCACCCGGGCGTCGTCACGAACGACGCGCGATACAGTCATCTCCGACACCTGCGCCAGTTTCGCGATGTCGGCCAGCGTTGCGGCTGCGACTGCGACTGCGTTGCGTCTGCGTCGAGGCACCCGTTCCTCCCCCGGCGGCTCCGCCGAAACAGATTTATTGCTGGAGCCCTTGCCGGCGCACGGGCATTATGGCCAGAATGTAAACGATTCCGCAAATCACATGTCCACGCGCCAAGACGCGGGACACAGGGGGGACATTGCAGCGACCGGCACTCGCCCTATTCGTCGGCGTGTTCGCGTTTGGCGCCGCCATTGCCTATGGCGAGCCGGCGCCGTCGCGCCTGATTACGCCCGCCGGCCGCACGCTTCTCATCGTCGGCCAAGAGAACGGCTCCGTCGCGGATTACGTGCGCGAGTGCACGCCATGCCCCATTCCCGGCGGCGTCACGACCTACCTCGGCTTCTATGACCTGCTGAGTGCGGGCGATGGTTTCGGCGGACTCGGCCAGGATGTCGCAGGCCGTGCGGCCCCGGATGCCGACTGGGGCGCCGGAGCGACCAGCGCCGGCCGGATGCTCGATGAGCATCCGCAGTCGGCACTGGTCATCGGTCTCGATATTTCAAACGGTCGCCGTCGCGGCGGCCTGGCCGAGATCGGACGCGGCGTGCACGACGACAAGATCGAACGGCTCGCAACATTCTTCCGCAACAGCCCGCGCCCGATCTTTCTGCGTATCGGCTACGAGTTCGACGGCGTGTGGAACCAGGGCTACGAAGACCATCGAACCTACATCAAGGCCTATCGCCGCATCGTCGACGGTCTGCGGAAGCGACAGGTGAGCAACGTCGCCTTCGTATGGCAGGCGTCGGCCTCGCCGATCGACGACGTGCTGGAACGCGGGCACCGCGAGAATCTTCGCGACTGGTATCCGGGTGCACGCTACGTCGACTGGGTCGCGCTGTCCTGGTTCCTGCGGCCGCAGTCGACTCCGCAGGTCGTCGACCTCGCCGTTGCGGATCAGCTCCAACTCGCCAACGAAGTCCTCGCCATCGCGCGCGCGGAAAAAAAGCCCGTGATGATTGCGGAGTCGACGCCGCAGGGTTACGACCTGGCAGCGCTGACCCGCTCGAACATCTCGCCGGTCTGGGACGGCGCAGCGCACGGCAACACCGTCTCGCGTACGGCGGATGAAATCTGGAACGAGTGGTATGCGCCGCTGTTCGCTTTCATCGATGCCAACCGCGACGTCATCGCAGCCTTCGCGTATATCAACGCACGCTGGGAGGCTCAGCCGATGTGGGGGCCGCCGTATGCCCATGGCTACTGGGGCGATTCGCGCATCCAGGCCAATGAGACGATCCAGGCACGCTGGCTCGCGGAAATCCGCAAGCCCAGGTGGTTGCACGGCGGGCCGGCCTTGTTTTCCGCCCTGAATGACTTGCGAGAACCCTGATGACTCACGCCGCCGATGCCGAAGCCCGCGCCGCCTCCCGCCGCACCATCACGCTCGCGGCCATCGTTGCGCTGGGAGGATTCCTGTTCGGTCTCGACGCCTCCGTCATCTCCGGCGTCGTCGGCTTCATCACGCCGGAGTTCGGACTCAATGAATGGCAGGTTGGTCTCGTCGTCGGTGCACCCACGCTGGCCGGCATTGCCTCGGCAATCGGCAGCGGGCTGCTCAGCGACTACCTGGGCCGCAAGAAAGTCCTGATCGGCCTGGCCGTGCTCTACACGGTGTCATCGGCGGCTGCGGCGCTGGCGCCCAACTACGAAACGCTCGTCGCCGCGCGCTTCATGGGCGGCTTCGCCTTCGTCTCGCTCGGCATCGCGCCCATGTATATCGCGGAGATCGCGCCGGCGGAGAGGCGCGGCCTGCTGGTGTCCTTCAATCAGTTCAACATCATGGTCGGCTTCTCGGCCGCCTACTTCGCCAACTACTTTCTGCTGCATGCGAGCCAGGGCGATTCGTCATGGGTTCAGGCGCTTGGCATCGACCGTCACACCTGGCGCTGGATGCTGGGCATCGGCGTCGTGCCGGCGGCCGTGTGGCTCGTGCTGCTGTTCGGCGTTCCGGAAAGTCCGCGCTGGCTGGCAGTCAAAGGCCGCGTGGATGAGGCGCGGGCCGTGCTCGCACAGATTCGCCCGCTTGCCAGGGTCGAAGCCGCGCTGGACGAGATCCGCAAGACGACTTCGGGGCCGGTGGGATCGCTGTCCTCGAGATTCCGCCAGCTGTTCAAGCCCGCGATGAAGCTGCCGCTGGCGATCGGATTGATCGTCGGCATCGCGCAGCAGGCCACGGGCATCAACGCCGTGTACTTCTACGCGCCCAGCATCTTCGAACAGACCGGCGTCGGCACGAACGCAGCCTTCGCGCAGGCGATCCTGATCGGCATCATCAATCTCATCTTCACCGTGCTGGCGATGGTGCTGATCGATCGTCTCGGTCGAAAGCCGCTGCTGCTCATCGGCCTGACAGGCGTGATCGTCAGCACCGCCTTGTGCGGCCATGCCTTCAGCCAGGCGCGTTACCAGCTCTCGCAGGAATCCATCGCGAGCCTCTCCGCGGAAATCGATCCCGCGAAACTCGCGCCGCTCATCGACGTGGAATATTCCAGCGACCTGGATTTCAAGGCCGCCGTGGGCAAGGCGATCGGCGTGACCCTGCTCAAGAAGCACGAAGCGCATCTGATCCAGGCCTCGGTCAAGATCAATCCCTATCTGGTGCTCGCCGGCATTCTCGGATTCGTGGCGTCATTCGCGCTGTCGCTCGGGCCGGTGATGTGGGTGCTGTTCTCGGAAATATTCCCCAACACCATCCGCGGCATCGCCATGGCCTTCGTCGGCTTCTTCAACAGCCTGGCGAGCTTCGCGGTGCAGTTCCTGTTTCCCTGGGAGCTCGCCAACCTCGGCAACGCCTGGACGTTCTCGATCTATGCCGTGTTCGGCGTGGTCAGCCTGATTCTCATGGCGTGGCTGCTGCCGGAAACGCGCGGCCGCAGCCTGGAGCAGCTCGAAGCCGAATTCGCCGCGCGCTGAAATGCCGATGCAGAAAATCCGCTGGGGCATCCTGAGCACGGGGCGCATCGCCCACCAGTTCGCGCAGGACATGGCGCAGGTCGCGAACGGCGAACTGGTCGCCGTTGCGGCCAGATCGCGCGAGGCAGCCGTCGCGTTCGCAGCCCACCATCGCATCCCGCAGGCGTACGCCGACTACGCCTCGCTGCTGACAGATCCGCGGGTCGACGCGATCTACGTTGCCACGCCCCACACATTGCACTTCGACCACAGCCTTGCGGCGCTTCGCGAACGCAAAGCCGTCCTGTGCGAGAAGCCGCTGACGACGTCGGCAGCACAATGCGCCGCGCTGATCGGTGCGGCGCACGCCACGAATTCCTACCTCATGGAAGGCATGTGGACGTACTTTCTGCCGGCAGTGCAGACCGCGCAGCGCTGGGTGGCACAAGGCCGCATCGGCCGCATACGCCACATCAAGGCGGATTTCGGTTATCCCCTGCTGCCGTTCGACGCCGCGCGCCGCGAATACGACAGCGCACTCGCTGGCGGCTGCCTGCTTGAGATGGGCATTTATCCCATCGCACTGGCGTGGCTATTCCTGCAACAGGACCCGCAATCGATCCAGGCGACCGCACGACGCGCGCCGAACGGCGTCGAAGATGACGTCGTCATGACCTTCGACTACGCCGATTGCGTCGCCACCCTGGCCACTTCATTCAGAGCCAAACTCCAGAACTGGGCCTATGTCATCGGCGACGAAGGCTACATCGCGATCCCGGATTTCTGGCGCGCACGCGAATGCATGCTGTACCGGCTCGACGAACGGATCGACCATTTCGACGATGGCCGCAGCACGCTGGGGTTCGACTACGAAGCGACCGCCGTCGGCGCGGATATTCTCGAGGGCCGCCGCGAGTCGGCCATCGTTCCTCTGAGCGCCAGTCTGAGATTCCAGCAGCACATAGATGCTGTGCGGGCGCTGATGCCTGACGCAGCGAACTGAGCCTTCGCCCGATGACTGACTTGAAGTCTCTCGTCATTCCCGCGCAGGCGGGAATCCATCCGCATCAACAGCATGGACCCCCGCCTGCGCGGGGGTGACGGAGTAGGTCAGACCTCCTCTTCCATATTTTCCCCTCTTCTCTTCACTGCGCTCAACGACGCCACTGCTGTAGTGAGTGTCGGGGCCGAGGGGCTTTGCGGGACCGTCGCGCGCAGGGATGCGCGCGCGGAGCTTCCAGGGACGGATTAACAGCGTTCCAGCAAAGCCCCTCGGCCCCGACACTCACGGCATCGTGCCCACCGCCCAAAGGATCTCAGCCCGCGACCTGCGTCCGATCTTCGACAATCCTCGACGTCGAAAACTGATAACGCATGTTGCGGTAGACGCAGACATCGGTGATGTCGGCGGGCGTTCCGGCCGGAACGGCGCGATAGTTGGTCGACACGCGGCTGCCCTTCACGATCGGCAGCACCCGGTGCCACGCGTGTCCATGCAGCAGCACGAGCGTTCCCTTGCGCGGCGTCAGCACCACTTCATCGTCGAAATGTCCCTCCGGATCCCCCGCAGGCAACAGACCGCGCCGATGCGAGCCGCGCACGATCACCGTCTGTCCGCCGTTCTGCGCACTGATGTCGCTGGTGTAGACTAGTCGATTCAGATTGTGCACTTCAGGCCGCGATGGAGAGCAGTCCTGGTGCCATGCCTGCCCGGCTGTCCCCTGCTTGGAGAACATGACCATGCAATACAGTCGCACCCATGCATCGCCGAGAATCGCCTGGGTGAGATCCTGCAGATCGCGGTTCGCGTCGATGACATCGAACGGCGCGACACCTTCGTTCTGCGGAAACCACGGAATGACCTCGGTCTTCGCCTGCGTCAGGAATTCCGCGTTGTGCCAGAACGCCGGATCGTCGCCGAAGCGTTGGCGAATGATGCCGTCGAGTTCATCCATCAGCGACGGCGCAAAGAACTCGTGCAGCACCAGGAAGCCGTCGCGCCGGAACGTTTCTGCCAATGCCTGGTGATTCATGCATTCGTGCCCGACATGAAGATGACGTCTCCGCGGCGTTGGGGGTTGCCGCGGAGACGTCTTTCGCAAGGATACGCGGGCGAGCGTACCCCTTCGATCAGAAGAAATTGAACCCCGTCCGCAGACCGTACATCCGCGGCGCATTGAACGCATACGGCGTCACGCTGTCTTCGTTCGTCGGACGAATGCTGCCGGTCGCGTACTTGGTTCCCGTGACATTGGTCGAGAAGCCTTCGATCCAGAACTTGCCGCCCGGCCCGGTGTAACGCAGGCGCAGGTCGACGAGTTCGTAGGCTTCCTGCTTGTCGCCGTTGTTGCAGACTTCGCTCCCTGTCCGCACCGACGTATAGCAATCGGTATTCCACACCGACAACCAGTAGTCGCCACTGTACGAGAAGTCGACTCCCGCCGTGATCACGGAATTGCCGACGAGGAAGTCGTGCTCATAGACCGCCCGGAACGTGTAGTCGGGCGCGAACGGCAACTCGTTGCCATCGGTGGCCATGATGTTCGGGCAGCCCCCCACGCGATCGCTGCAGGCCAGCGAATCGTTGAGATTGAACGGCAGCGCATCGGGCCGCGGGTCCTTCACCTCGTTGATGAGATTGACCGTGGCGAAGCCCGACAGCCGGTCCTGCGCCGTGATGTTCCAGGCGTATTCGAGTTCCAGTCCGGCGACCCTCGCATCGCCGAAATTGATCTGCATCAATTCGAGGAAGTTCGGCATGCCGGGCTGATCCGCCAGCGGCGCGTCGGTGCCGGTCGAACCCCGCGAGCAGTTCGCCACGGCCTGCTGGATCTGCTCCGCGCTGAGTTCCCAGCTCGGCTGACCGTCCACGCCGATGACATCCGGTCGCAGGATCGCATTGCCGCTGTTCACGAGCGCGGCGCTGCTGGCGAAGATCGGCACGTCCTGCAGGAACTGCACGAAGTTCTCCAGGAAGCCGTCGCCGTTGAAATCGCCGAAGGTATCGGCGCAGAACAGATCGCCGCCGTCGACGAAGACCGACTGCTGCTTGTCCTTGTAGTCCATGTAGAACAGCGCGGCCGACACGTTCAGTCCCTGGCCGACGCCCTCGAACTGTTCCTTCCAGCCCAGTTCATACGAAATCAGCTCTTCGGGTTCCAGGATCGAGTTGATGAACTGGTGCAGGCGCGGGTGGTAGAAGATTTCCTGGCTGCCGGCCTTGTGGCCCGTCGCGACCGTGCCGTACATGAGACTGCCATCGCGCGGCGACCAGTCGAGACTGACGCTCCAGTCGGTGTAGCTGAATTCCTGGTTCGTGAAGAAGACGCGCGGGAACGAGCCCGCCGCACCGACCAGGGCAACTTCCTGGCCCGCCGACAGAATGCGCGAGATCTCGCGCAGCTGCGCATCGGTGGTGATGGCCGTGTTGAACACCGTGGCATTGGGCGCAGTGGCGGCCGTGATTCCCGCATCGATCTGTCCGATCGGCGAACCCAGCGCCGCCGCGAAACCGTCGTTCAGACCGGGCACGCGCAGCGGCACGCCGTTCACGCCCGTCACCGGCCCGGGCAGCGCGCCCACGCCCGCGCACGGGCCGACGGGCAGATTCTGGCTGCACAGGAATTCCAGATCTGTCGCACCGGACCGCGCGACGAACACCGGCGAACCATAGGCATCGATCAGGCCCGGCTCGGGGAAGGAACTGAAACGATTCACACCGGTATCGGTGCGCTCATCGTCGGTACGACGCAGGCCGACCGCGAGTTTCACCTTGTCCGCAACCTTCCAGTCGAGGCGACCGAAGAAGGCCTCCGACGTCGCCTCGCGGCTCGGCTGGTTGAAGTTGATGATGCCGGAGTTGTTGGTCGGCAGATCGATCCAGAAATCGCGGAAGGTGTCTTCCTTGAAATTGAAGTAGCCGGCAAGCCACTGCACGCTGCTGTCGTAAGTGGACGATGCCACGAACTCATACGAGGTCGAATCCGTGGTCCAGTCGCGGTCGAAGAACGTCTGCTCGAAGGTCAGCGCGTCGCCGGGCAGCGGGTTCGTTCGCTCCGGCGAGTAACGGGAGGTTCCCGCATCCAGATCGACCAGGATCTGATGGTTGTAGGTCTGATCGCCGAACGTGCCCTTCAGCTCGACGGCATCGGCGATCTCGTACTTCAGCTCGCCGCGGAACGTCTCGATCTTCTGATCGGTGACATGCGGATTGCTCAGATACGCCGTGTATTCGTTGCCGCGAACCGTGCTCGGCGCGATCGGCGATTCGTTGTTGAACACTTCATAGGAGGCGTACAGCGAGAGATCGTCGATGGGCGTCAGCAATGCGGAAACGCGCCAGGCGTTCTGATCGATGGCGCCCGCGCCATCCTTGCCCGTGCCGTTGCCGAACGCCTGACGATAGGGGCTGTCCTGCAGCGTCAGGCCGCCGGGCAGCACCAGCACATCATCATCGTGGAGGTTGTAATAAGTGTCGCGCTCCTGCCAGAACCCCGAGGCGCGCAGGGCGAGCACGTTCTCGATGACCGGCACGTTGATGACGCCGCTGACGATCTTGTTGTTGTAGCGGCCGTACTCCAGCGATCCGCTCGCACCGAAATCGTCCGTGTCGGGACGGTTGTTGACCACGTTGATGGAGCCGACGGTCGAGTTGCGGCCGTAGAGCGTGCCCTGCGGACCGCGCGAGATTTCCATGCGCTGCGCATCGAACAGCAGGTTCAGCGCCGCCTGCGGCCGGGACATGTAGACGCCGTCGACGTGGAAGCCGACGTTCGGATCGCCGATTTCGATGAAGCTCGAATTGACGATGCCGCGCATCGCGATCTGCACGGCGCCCATGCCCTGATTCTGCTGGTCCAGCACCTTGAGGTTGGGCGCCAGCGAATCGAGCCGCGTGATGTTGATGATCCCTCGCGCCTCCAGTTCCTGTCCGCCGAAGACGCTGATCGCGCCCGCGGTCTCCATCAGGTTGGTCTCGCGACGCGTCGCGGTCACGATGACCTCCTCGACGGTCAGTTGCGCTGTGGAACGACCCGCCTCTTCGGCCATGGCGAGGTCACCCAGTGCGAGCATGACCAGCGTCATGCCCGTAAATCCGTCTCGTCTGATCACGATGCTCTCCCCCTGCGTTCGGTCTGCCTGTATCGGCTTATGGTTTACCTGGTCGCCTCTATGTAAACGTTTTTACATGAGGCGTCAAGCCTGATCAGAAAGACATGCCCGGACCGTAAACCGCGGAATCCGTAGCGCGGGGAGAACATTGGAGGAAGGGAATGCCCAGGCCCGCGCTCACTGTCATGACCTGCGAAGAGCCCGCTGAGAGGATGAATCAGGAAACGTTTACATCAAGAATGGGGCGAGATCCCCGCCAAGAAGAATCGAAGATTTCCTCCGGTCATGCTCCCCGTGGAGATTCTTGATCTTTGTCGCTGCGGTTACGCAGCGACCGGTTCATCGGCACCAAACACGGATTTCACTTCGAGGAATTCTTCGAAGCCGAACGCGCCCCATTCGCGGCCGAGACCCGACTGCTTGTAGCCGCCGAATGAGCCAGCCATGTCGAGGTTCGCACCGTTGATATGAACATTGCCGGCGCGAATGCGCGCACCTACGCGGCGTGCCTCCGCCGCGCTTGGCCCGTACACATACGCCG
>CAYWHG010000019.1:21310-47339 GCA_964457865.1 uncultured Steroidobacter sp. | reverse complement strand
CGTCACAACCTGCGCAGCTGGCGCGATTCCACCGAACGTCAGTACTACGACGCACTGAAGATACTCGGCCTGCGCGTGACGTTCTTCGCAGCGCTCCTCGCGCTGGTGTTCGGCGCAGCGTACCTGTGGAAACGCGCGGTCTTCCGCTATGTACACGACGTGCGGCGACGGCAGCGCCTGCTGCTGCTGCGCCGGATCGTCATCTGGTGCCTGGTCGTGGCGATTGCCGCATCCACGTTCGCCACCGAACTCGGTTCGCTCGCCACTTTCGCCGGCCTGATCACCGCGGGTCTCGCCGTCGCGATGCAGAGCGTGCTCGTGTCGGTCGTGGGTTACTTCTTCCTGATCGGCAAGTACGGCATTCGCGTCGGCGATCGCGTGCAGATCGGCAACGTGACCGGCGAAGTCATCGAACTCGGTCTCGTGCGGCTGCATCTCATGGAACTCGGCGGGCAGGGGCTGCAGAGCCCGACGGGTCGCGTCGTGGCCTTTGCGAATTCCGTGATCTTCCAGGCCTCGGGCGGACTCTTCAAACAGATTGCCGGCGTCGACCTCGCCTGGCACGAGATGTCGCTGAGCCTGCCGGCGGGCGCCGATTACGCGCGCATCAAGGACAGGCTGCTCGACGCGGTGAAGCATGTGCTGGCCGATTACCGCGACGACATCGTGCGCCAGACCCGCGAAATCCAGCGCGCTTCCTCGGCCGCTGCTGCCGATGATGCACAGCCGCAGGTGCAGTTGCGATTCTCTGCCGCCGGCGTCGAAGCGCTCGTGCGTTATCCGGTGCAACTCACGCATGCGGCGGAAATCGACGAGCGCGTATCGCGCGAGCTGCTCAACGTGATTTCCGATCACGACGCGCCGGCAACGCCGCTGGGCGCGCCCGCCTGAGTCGTGGAGAAATACCGGTTGACGCACCGACGAAGCTGAGTAACATGCGCGCCCCCGGATTCTCCGGGCTTCGGAGCCGCAAATGTCCGCACCGCACAATCTCGAAATCAAGTTGAAGAACGCGCGCTAGTTCTTGCGAGATGATCTGGGACGAGCGCCCGCTCCCCGGATCAGGTGTAACTGCCGTTTCTGGCGAATGACAGAATGGCTCCACGAACCCCTGGCGGGGCGACCCGCCAGGGGTTTTGTCTTTGCGGTGCTGTCGATCTGCCGGGCCGTCGCATTAGACTGCCGCGCCCCGGCGCTTCCGATATCGACATGCCCTCACTCCTGCTGCTCGCCGCCTGCCTGCTGCTCGGCTGGCTCGTTGCACGCCTCGCTCATCCGCCGGCGACGCTGGCCGCGAACCTCAACTGGTGGGTGATCAATGTTGCGTTCCCGGCGCTGGTGCTGCATCTGGCGCCGCAGATCCGCTTCGACGCACATCTGTGGTTCCTGGTCGCGGCGCTGTGGTTCGTTTTTCTCGGCGCCTGGTTTGTCTTCGACAGACTCGGTCGGGCGCTGCACTGGACGCGTGCCCGCATCGGCGCGCTGATTCTTGTCTGCGGTCTCAGCAATACCTCCTTCATCGGCTTTCCCATGATCGAAGCGCTGCGCGGTCAGGAAGGACTGACGCTGGCCGTGCTGGCCGATCAGGCGGGATGCTTCGTGGCGCTGGCCGTCGGCGGCACGCTCGTCGCCGCGCTGTACTCGGGCCATACGGTGGCGCCGCTCACCATCGTGCGGCGTGTGCTGCTGTTTCCGCCGTTCCTGTCGCTGCTCGTCGGCGTGACCGCCGGTGCGCTGGGCGAATGGCCGGCGGCACTCGATGCCATCTTCGCTCGCGTCGGCGCGACGCTGGTGCCCATCGCCCTGTTCTCGGTGGGATTGCAGTTCCAGCTCCATGTCGGGCGGCAACAGTTGCCCGCCCTGGCGCTGGGATTGGGCTGGAAACTGCTGCTGGCGCCCCTCCTGGTCTGGACCGCGGGCTGGCTGATCGGCGTGGAGGGCCTGGTATTGACAGTCGCCGTGCTGCAGTCGGCGATGGCCCCGATGATTTCCGGCGCCATTCTCGCCAGCCAGAATGATCTGGAACCGTCGCTGGCGAACACGACGCTCGGCGTCGGCATCCTGCTGGCGTTCGTCACGGTGCCGCTGGCGAACTACTGGCTGGGTTGATCCCATTCGCTGCGCAGAACGGCGCGGTTCTTGGCGAATCTTCATGATGCCGGGCGGACGTATCGCCGAACATTCCGCCCTTCCATTGACTGCACAACTGCCGGGGAAACTGTCGTGGCCAATTTCCGCAAGTCGTTTGCGACCCTTCTGATGCTGTGTGCGGCCTCGACGCTTTCCGCCGCAGAACCGCCGGCGTCTGCCGGTCCGCACACGCTGGGCGCCGCCAAACTCATCATCGGCGACGTGAAACAGAACCAGGCGTTCTACGAACAGATGTTCGGCATGCAGGAAGTCACGCACTACAGCGCCGAGGGCGTGTACGACGAGCCGATCATGGGATTCGGCGATGGCGCACGCCTCGCGCTGTTCTCGCCGGTGAAGGAACCGGCATTGAAGAAGAGCCAGTATCCGGTAGCACTCATCTATACACCGCAGTTCGATGCCGTCGTGAAGCGCATCCAGGACGCGAAGCATCCGATCCAGCGACTGCCCGCCGCCGTCTCCGGCCCTTACAAGATCGCCATCGCCCGCGATCCCAGCGGCAATGCCATCGAGATCTTTGCGCGCAGCACGGGCAGCGATGCCGTCGGCGGCGCGAAACTCATCGTCGCCGATCGGCAGAAGGCGGAGGACTTCTTCGTGGACGTCTTCGGCGTCAAGCCGCTGCAACGTTTCGACACGCCGACCTACGATGAAGTATTGCTCGGCTTCAACCAGGGCTTCGTCGCGCTGTTCCAGCCGAAGAATGAAGAGGCGTTGCCGAAGAGCCAGTTCCCGGTCGTCGCCATCTACACCACCGAATTCGATGCCGTGCTCGAGCGCGTCAAGCAGATCGGCCTGGGCTATCGCGAAGTGAAGGCTTCCGCGGGCACCCGCATCATCATCGCCAGGGATCCCAGCGGCAACGGCGTCGAGATCATCGCGCGCTGAAGTCAGCCCCCGGACTTGGGATACAGCACCATCTGCGTACAGCGGAACAGCGCAATGGTCCTGCCGGTTTCACGATGCGTGACGGTCGCGTCCCACACCTGAGTCGTCTTGCCGAGATGCACGGCGCGTGCGACGCATTCGATCATGCCTTCCAGTGCCGTGCCGAGATGGTTCGATTTGAGTTCGACGGTGGTGAAGCCGCTCGCACCCGGCGGCAGGTTCGCGACGCAGCCGTAGCCCGCTGACGTATCCGCCAGCGTGACCACGGTGCCCGCGTGCAGGTAGCCGTTCGGCGCCAGCAGCGCGCGCCGGACCGGCAGCTCTGCGCGAACCTCGGATGCGGTGACCTGTGTGATGACGATGCCGAGCAATCCGGGAAGAACGTCGGCGCCGCCTTGATTGAAATGCTCGGGTGTCAGCATGAAAGCTCCTGCAGATGGATCGTTACGGCCGACGCACGATCTGTCCGTGCTTCATGACGAACAAGGGCTGTTCCGTGGCCGCGATGTTCTCCAGCACATTGCCAGGCACCGCGACGACATCGGCGAACTTGCCTGACTCCAGCGTGCCGACCTCGGCGTCGACACCGAGCAGCTTCGCCGACTCGCGTGTGCCGGACAGCAGTGCGGCGGCGGGCGACATGCCGATCTCCACCAGCAGGGCGAATTCCTTCGCGTTCATGCCGTGCGGTGACACGCCGGTATCTGTGCCGAACGCGATGGGCACACCGACACGCAGGGCCGCGCGGAATGCCTTCTCATGTTCGGCCGCCGCGGCACGCGCCTTCTCGGCAATCGCCGGTGGAAATGTCGCCGCCTGCTTGTTGACCCAGTAGACCGCCAGGCGCGTCGGCACCAGGTACGTGCCCTTGCTCTTCATGAGCTTCAGGGTTTCCTCGGTCAGGAAGCTGCCGTGCTCGATCGAATCGACACCGGCCTCGACGGCCATGCGCGCGGCGAGATCGCCGTGGCTGTGTGCCGCGACCTTGCGTTTCCAGGCGTGCGCCTCCGACAGGATCGCGTTGAGCTCTTCCTTGGTGAGCTGCGGTACATCGACGGGATCGGCCTCGGAGAGCACGCCGCCGGAGGCGCAGATCTTGATCACATCCGCGCCCCACTTCATCTGATAACGCACGGCCGTGCGACATTCGTCGGCGCCGCTGCAGACGCCTTCGAGCGGACCGACCGGCGCAATGCGCTCCGGCGGAAACGGCGACTGATCGCAGTGGCCGCCCGGCGAGCCGATCGCATGGGCTGCGGCAAGCATGCGCGGGCCGGGAATCACGCCGGCGTTGATGGCATTGCGCAGGCCGATATCGACGAAATCCCCGGCGCCGGCATTGCGCACGGTGGTGAAGCCGGCATCGAGCGTGCGCTTCGCGTACCGCGCGGCGTAGTGCGCCTGCTCCACGGGGAAGCGGAACATGTTCTCGTAGAAACCGAGGTAGTAGTTGGCGGGCAGTTCGCCATCGAGATGCACGTGCGCATCGATGAAGCCCGGCAGCAGCGTCGCATTGCCGAGATCGATCACCTGCGCATTCGCCGGCACATTCGCATTGCTGCCGACCGCCACGATCTTCTCGCCCTGCACGACGACCACGCCGTTGCTGACGAGCTGGCCGGAGCGGGCGTCGAACAGATGCGCCGCCTTGAGCACTACGGGTGCGGCAGGCTCCGCCGCGACAGCCAGCAGCGGCAACGAGGCGAGGGTGAGTGACAGCAGAGCGCGACCCAGCATTGTTGTGGCTCCGTGAAACGGGATTGCACCTTACCCGATGGCCGGAAGGCTCCGCGAGTTTCTCGGCAAACGACCCAGAAATTCGCGCAAAGGCAGGCACGTCGGCGACCTACGCTGCCGACGTCGACCTTCGTCGGCAGCACATCCACCAGCCAGTCCACCAGCCAGGGAGAGGAATCATGATCCGTCGTGACGTCACCACACCGGTCTCGCGCCAGCGCGGCCAGGGCATGAGCGAATACATCATCATCACGGCGCTGGTCGCCGTGGCCGGCATCGGCCTGTTCGCCGCCTTCGGCGACACGCTGCAGAACCAGATGGCCGGCATGAGCATGGAAATGTCGGGACAGTCCGGTTCGCAGGACATCCAGGACGCGCAGTCTTCTGCCAACACGGCACAGACCCGTGCCGCACAGGCCGACAGTCTCGCCACGTACAACCAGCAGACCAATGCCGGCGGCGGTGGCGGCAATCCCTGAAGCAGCGGCACACGTCATTCCCGTGCAGGCGCGGGAATGACGTAGCCCGCAAGGATCGTCAACGGTACGGAACGTTCGCTCATGACTGCATCGCCCAGCCACTGCGCTACCTCGCCTGTCCGCCAGCGCGGCCAGATTGCGCCGGTCGCACTGTTCGGTGTGCTGATCGCCAGCGCCGTGCTGATGATGATGTACAACACCGGGCAGAAGGTGACCGAGAAATCGCAGGTGGCCAATGCGGCCGACGCGGCCGCCTACAGCGGCGCGGTGTGGACGGCGCGCCATCTCAATTTCATGGCGTACACCAATCGCGCCATGATCGCGAACCACGCGGCGGTCGGACACCTGGTCTCATATGTGAGCTGGATCCGCTACGTCCACGATTCCATCGAATACGTCGACCGCATCACCCGCTATATCCCCTATGTCGGCCAGTACGTGTCGGCGGTCGAACAGATCGCGGAACAGGTACGCGAAGGCACGGAAGAGGCCGCTGACATTTTCATTCCCGCCATCGACGGCTGGAATGCGAACTTCCGTGCCGCACAGATCGAAACCCAGGCGTCGCTGGCGCTCAACAATCTCGACGACCTGATGCAGCAGACCGCGCGCAGCTGGGATCCGCAGATCCGCATCAATGACCGCGGCGAGATCGATCGCATGCCGGACGAACTGCGGGGCGTCATCGAACTGCAGTTGCTGGCGCAATTGGCGGGCGTTCCCACCTTCGTCGAACGCTATACCGCCGGCAGCGACGATGGCGCCGTGAGCGAGCTGATTACCGCGAGTCTCACTGCCAACAACGACATGCGACGCTGGATCTCCGGCGAGCGCGGCTGGCGGGAAAACCTCATCGTCGCGCAGATCCGCAAGCAGGGCAGCACGACGCACACCCAGGACGAAAACGGTGCGGACTGGCGCGCACAGGACCAGCTTCAGTACCGCACGCGCTCGCTGTTCGGCTGGCGCAGCTGGCGCCGCGTCGGCGCAGAGGTGAGCCGCGCGCGTGCCACGGAGTTTGCGCGCAACTACCAGGGCGTGCCCTCGTACTACAACGTTGCGGGCGATCCGGGCGAACAGTCGCTGGGCATCGCGGCGCTGGCGACGAAGCGGCAGTCGCAGGTGAACACGCGCCGGAACTTCGGCATGGAGGCCAACACGCAGCCGCTCGCCGTGGCCGCGATGGCACGCGTCGAGTTCCGTCGCCCCTCGGGCAATGCTTTCGCGGCGCTCGGCAGCAACCGGCGCGAGTACTCGAACCTGTTCAATCCCTTCTGGGATGCCCGGCTGGTGCCGGTGGAATCGGGGATCGGCCTGTGAGGCAATGTGTTCAACCCACACGAGCGCGGCAGTTCGGCAATGCGATGACCGAGACCATCGTGACGCTGCTCGCGCTGTCGCCGTTCATCGTCGGCATCCCGCTGCTCGGCAAGCAGCTCGACATCAAGCAGAAGACCTATGACACCGCGCGCTACTCCGTCTGGGAACGCACGGTCTGGCGCAGCGACGGCGCCGCGAATCGCAAGAGCGAGGACGACATCACGCTCGAAGCCCGCGACCGGACCCTGGGCAATCCGCTCGCCGGCCTGCTCGACATCGAAGGTGTGCGCTCGCAGGGCGTAACGGAAAACGCGCTGTGGCGCGACCGGCAACGCCGCCGGCTGCTCGACTACGACGAGAACGGCGCGCCGGTGAATCTCGCCTACGACGAGCGCCCGACGCCGGTCGAAGTCGGATTGTTTCTGGTGCCGGGGATCGCCTATGGCGACGGCGTGCTCGGCAGCGTGCAGCAGTTGTTGCAGCTCGACAGCCTGAACCTCACGCGCCGCGCCTTCGCGACTGCGACAGTTGCCCTCGGCGTTCGCCCGGCGCTCGGTCGCCTGGCGGATCGACCGGTATCGCTCGGCGAGCGTCCCGAACCCGCAAACGATCGCGCCCAGATCGTACAGCGGGCCGGCGGCGCCATCCTCAGCGATACGTGGTCGTCGCGGAACGAGGAGGCCATGCGTCGCCGCATCGACGACGTCACGGTGAACGAACTGGTGGAAGCCTTTGAACTGCCCGGGCGTCTCATCGGCCTGCAGGCACTGGGCAAGGGGCAGCCGCTGTACGGCGAGGGCCAGTTCGGCTGGGAACCGGATCTACGCCCGAGTTCCGCCACGCTGCCGGCCGCCTACATCGAGAGGCGATGACGATGCACGGCCTGCTGCGAATACCGATCCTGTTGCTGTTGTTCGCCGAAGCGAACGCCGGCGCCCTGTCGCAACTGACCGCGCAACTTCCCGATGTGCCGGCGCCGCCGCAAGGCAGCGTGCACTGGATCGCGCCGAGCATGCGCATGAACGGCTTGCCCATGACCCTCAAGACCTTCGAATCGCGTCTGGCACCGCAGGACGTGTTTCATTTCTACGAAGGCATGGCGCATCGCTGGGGTCCGAGCGAATTCCGTCGCTCACGTCGCGGCGCGCAGCAGCAGCTGGCGATCCGCTCGCGCGGGCACGTCATCACCATCGAGGCGGCGGCCACGATCCGCGGCGCCAGCGGCACGATCGTCGTCAGCGTGCCGCCGGAGCGCGCGCCCGCATCCACCGACACGCGCTTTCCGCGGCCCGCGACCGCCAGACTCGTGAATCTTCAGGAATACGAAGACGACGGGATTGCGTCAGAACACCTGAGCCTGTCGAGCGCGCGCTCGATCAGCGTCGAGGCCGCTGCCTTCAGCGATGCACTGACACGCGAAGGCTGGCAGATCCTGCGGCAACAGCCCATGCAGACGGCTGCGCGCGGCATGGTCATCGAAGCCCAGCGCGGCGCACAGCTGGCGTTGCTGACGCTGCAGCCGGATCGCTCGCAGCCGGCGTCAACCGCCATCGTGGTCGTGTGGAGGAAGTCATGAAATCCTGCCGATCGCAGCGACGCCAGCGCGGCTGGGGCGCCACCGAATATATCGCCGTGCTGCTCGGCCTCATGGCCGTCTGGCGCGGTGCGCCGGCGGTACTGCGACTGGTACAGCAGCATCACGACGAGTTTTCATGGGCATTGATGATTCCGTTCTAGGTAAATGCAGATCAAGTTCTTCTCGTCATTCCCGCGTAGGCGGTGACCGAAGGAAATCCCGCGGGAGAATCCATCTGGGTCGGTTGGATGGATCCCCGCCTACGCGGGGATGACCCACTTGTCGGTGCTTATCCAGGGTGACGCCGCGGAAGTTTCATTTGCGTCAGGCATGAGCAACCCTCGCCGAGTCACGGACGACTCGCGAGATCGACAGAGAACAGTCCAGGGAGGGACACATGAAAGGTGGAACGATCACCGTATTGATGGTGCTGGGTGCGCTCGGCGCGGCCGGCGGCGCGGCGTACTTCGCCGATCACTACATCGACGACACGGTCAACGCGCGACGCTCGCAGCTCGATGCGCAGTACCAGCCCATTCGCGTCGTCGTGGCGAATGCCGATCTGCGGCCCGGCACCTTCCTCTCCGGGCAGACGGTGGCCGTGCGCGAAGTGCCGCGCAACTTCCTGCACGCCGACGCCGTTCTGGCTGACCAGTGGGGCACGGTGGCCGGACGCGTGCTGGCGCAGCCGGTGCGCAGCGGCGAGCCGGTACTGCAGGCGCATCTCGCGCGCAACGCCAGTGCGGGCTTTTCCTCGCAACTCGCCGCCGGCATGCGCGCACTTACCTTTCCCGTCGATGACGAGGCGTCCATCTCCGGCATGCTTTCGCCCGGCGATCGCATCGACATCCTGTTCACGACGCTGGCCGCCAACGAAACCGTGACGTTGCCGCTGCTGCTGGATGTGCCGGTGATCGCCACGGGCGTGCGCACGATCTCCAATGCCGCCTATCTCGACGATCGCAATCCTTCGCGGCAGTACAACACCGTCACGGTGTCGGTGACGCCGGAGAATGCGGCGCGCATCACGCTGGCACAGGACGCCGGCAAGATCACGGTGGCGCTGCGACAGCCGCAGGACGAGTTGCCGACACACATCGCCCGCATCACCAAACGCACGCTGCTCAGCGACGGCCGCGTCGTGAAAGTGGCCGCGGCACGCCCGCGCGTCGAAATCATTCTGGGCGGCAGCTGAGATGCGCCGCGCATTCCATATCTGCTCGGCGCTCGCCGGTCTGCTGCTGTCGGTGCCGCTCACGGCGGCGGACAATCCGCTCGATACCGCGCCGGTGAGCGTGCTGACTCTGCCGGCCGGGCAGAGCCTGCTGATGCGCTATCCCGATGTGCGCCGCGTCGCGGCCGGCGACGGCGCCATCATCGACATCAAGGTCTTCGACGACACGCAGGAAGTGCTAGTGCTGGGCAAGAAGGAGGGCCTGACGGATCTGCGCATCTGGAGCCGCGACGGCTCGACCGTCGCCTATCTGATCAAGGTGCTCGGCATCCCCGATGCGCCGCCACCGCTGCGCGAAGTACTGGAGGAGAAGTCGACCATCCTCATCAAGGCCAAGCTCATCGAGGTCAAGAAATCCGCGCTGCGCGAGATCGGCATCGACTGGTCGGACGTCGTGCCCGGACCGGTGTTCGGCACGCTCTCGGAATTCGTCAGCAATCCCTACTACCGCGTGATTCCCCCCGGCATCGATGGCCTCGATGGATTGCCCTTGCAGCTCGGCACGTCGAACAACTATTTCGCGCTGACCACGGTCGTCGAGTCCGTCATCCACATGCTCGTCAACAATGGCGATGCACGACTGCTCGCCGAGCCCACGCTTACCTGCATCGACGGCGGTCAGGCGGATTTCCTGGTCGGCGGTGAAGTGCCGATTCCCGTGCAGAACCAGGACGGCGCGCTCAATGTGATCTTCAAGGAGTTCGGCATCATCCTGAACGTCGAACCGCGCACCAACAGCACCGGCCTGATCCGCACCAAGGTGAATGTCGAAGTCAGCAGCGTCGACAAGGGCATCCAGGTACTCGGCATCCCCGGTTTCGCCACCCGCAAGACCAATACGGAAATGAACGTGCAGTCGGGCGAGGCCATGGTCATCGCCGGCCTGTTCAGCTCCGAAGATGCCAAGACCGTCGTCAAGGTCCCCGGGCTCGGCCAGATCCCGATACTCGGCGAACTGTTCAAGTCGCGTCAGTTCCGTCGCGGCGAAACCGAACTCGTCGTGCTGGTCATGCCGCAGATCGTCAGGGCCGATTCCGAACCGGTGAAGGCGGGCGTGCAGCAATACGACGCACTGAAGCAGAAATCCGACGAGGCATTGAAATTCAAGTTGCTGGATTGATCACGACAAGGAGGTTCACGATGAAACACAGAATGATGCTCATGACAGGCGCGCTGGCGCTCGCGGCACTGGCCGGCTGTGCCGGCAAGAAAGACACGCGCGTGTTCGCGCAGGACAAGGAATACGTGCCGCCGTCGAGCACGGCCCCGTGGAAGATTGGCGGCGTGTTCGACACCAAGGACCAGTCGATCGCGATTTCCGTGAACGGCGAAAGCGTACTGCGCGGCCGCTTTCCGCCGTACACGCCGCGCTGGAGCGCTGAAGGCAAGTACGACGACCGGCCCGTCGCCACGCTGTGCAAGTTCTCCTCCGGCATCATCGACAAGGGCGGCGGCTGGCAGGAGCGCATGGTCGAAGGCATCGTGTCCAAGGCGACCAAGGCCGGCGGCAACGCCTGCGAAGTCACCGTCGATGGGCAGGCTGCTGCGACGTTGTATTTCTAGGACGCCACCATGCTCGACATCCAGCTGACCATCCCCGGCTGTACGCCGCAGTCGCGGCGTATCGAGCCTGGTCGCTACACCATCGGCCGCGGCCTCGGTGCCGACATCCGCCTCAAGCACGATTCGGTGGCGCGACGTCACGCATTGTTGTGTGTGCAGGAAGGCGAAACGCTGGTGGTCGATGTCGGTGCCGCCGATTCGCTGCGGCGCAATGGCGTGGTGGTCTGCGACACCGCGCCCGCGCACAGCGGCGATACGTTCGCCATCGGCGACTGCGAGCTGCGGGTCGTACGGAATTTCTGGGACGATCCGCTCAATGCACCCGAGGCGGCCGCGACGAGTATCGCGCCAACGCGACCCCTCACACCCCTGCCCGAACCGACCCGGACGGAAAGCCCGGCGCCCGACTCGCCGCCCGCCGGACTGCGTGCGCTCCAGGAAAAACTGCAGCAGCTCGTGTTGCGCGAACTCGATCTGTTTCGTCGCACGGCGCTCAACAATCTCGCCAGCGCCGATCTGCGCCAGGAAGCGCGTGTGGCGATCGAGTCGATCATCGAATCGGGCGCGGTCCAGTTGCCGCCAAATCTGGATCGGGCGCGGTTCGTCGCCGAGATGACCGCCGAGATCATGGGCTACGGCCCCATCGAGCCCTTCCTCGCCGACGAATCGGTGTCCGAAGTGATGGTCAACGGCCCGAACCAGATCTATGTCGAGCGCCGCGGCCAGTTGTCGGTGGCGCCGGCGCGGTTCACCAATGCCGACTCGCTGATGCGCGTGATCGAACGCATCGTCACGCCGCTCGGTCGCCGCATCGACGAAGGCGTGCCCATGGTCGATGCGCGCCTGCCGGACGGCTCGCGCGTCAATGCCATCATTCCGCCGCTGTCGCTGATCGGCCCGATCCTGACCATCCGCAAGTTCTCGCGCCAGCGGCTGTCGATGGAGCGGCTGGTCGAACTCGGCTCGCTGACGCCGCAGATGTGCGAGTTCCTGCGCATCTGCGTCAAGTTCCGCAAGAACATCCTGGTGTCCGGCGGCACCGGCTCCGGCAAGACCACCTTCCTGAATGCGCTGTCCGAATCCATCCCGGAGAACGAGCGCATCGTCACCATCGAGGATGCGGCGGAACTGCGGCTGGTGCAGCCGCACGTGCTGTCGCTCGAGGCGCGACCGCCGAATGTCGAAGGGCGCGGCGAGATCACGATCCGCGAGCTGGTGCGCAACGCCCTGCGCATGCGTCCGGATCGCATCATCGTCGGCGAATGCCGCGGTGGCGAAGCGCTCGACATGCTGCAAGCCATGAACACCGGCCACGACGGCTCGATGACCACCGGTCACGCCAACTCGCCGCGCGATCTGCTGTCGCGCCTCGAAGTCATGGTGCTGATGGCGGGCATGGACCTGCCGGTGCGGGCGATCCGCGAACAGATCTCCTCGGCGGTCGACATCATCGTGCAGCAGACGCGCTTCAGCGACGGACGCCGGCGCGTGACCTCGATCGTCGAAGTCGACGGCATGGAAGGCGACGTCATCCTCACGCAGCCGCTGTTCGCATTCAAACAGCAGGGCATCGGCAGCGAGGGGGAAATCGTCGGCGAGTATCGCGGTTTCGGCCAGGCGCCGCGCTTCTACGAGGCGCTGAACGACGCTGGCGTGCCGCTCGATCGCTCCATTTTCGGCGCCGGCGCGCCGGCCCGGCGGTGATTCGTGAATGCACTGCGCGAGCTGTTCGAGGCAATCGACTGGCAATGGCTGGTCAGCGGCTGTGTGTTCGTGGGCGTCCTGCTGGTGCTGCTGCTGGTTCGTCACGGCGCACGCTCTTATGAAACTGCATTCGTCGCGCGTGTCAGCGCAGGCCTCAAACAGAACTTCGTCGTCGCCAATCCGCAGCTGCTGTTCCTGGTCAGCGTGCTGCTGACCGTCGTGCTTGGTTCGATCGGCTACGCCTGGATCGGGCCCGTCGGCGCGGTCGCCGCAACGCTGCTGTCGGTGATCGCGCCGCGTCTCGCCGTCACGTACTTTGCGCGCCGCCGCAACCGCCAGTTCGTCTATCAACTCCCCGATGCGCTGCTCGCCCTGTGCTCGGCGCTGCGGGCCGGCTCGAATCTCACCAAGGGCCTGGAACTGCTGGCCACGCGTCAGCCGCCGCCGCTGGCGCAGGAGTTCACCATCGTGCTGGCCGAATATCGCATCGGCCGGCAGCTCGCCGAATCGCTCGCCGACCTGCGCCGGCGCGTCGATACGCCGGAACTCGATCTCATGAACACCGCCATCAATGTCTCGCGACGGGTCGGCGGCAATCTTGCCGACACGCTCGAATCGCTGGCGCGGACGCTGCAGGAGAAAGCACACATGGAAGGCAAGATCGATGCACTGACGTCGATGGGCCGCGCGCAGGGCTGGGTCGTGGGCCTGCTGCCGGTGTTCATCGGCTTCGTGCTCTACCAGCAGCAACCCGAGCGCATGAGTCTCATGTTCACCGAATGGTACGGCTGGATCGTCCTGGCCGTGGTTGCCGTGATGATGGCCATCGCGGCATGGATGATCCGCAAGATCGTGAACATCGACGTCTGAGCAGGACTGCAGATCCATGAATGCCGTGTTCGCTTCCCTGCTCACCGCCGTGGCCTGCGCCCTGGTTCTGCTGTTGCCATTGGCGCTGCGGCGTCGTAGCGGTCAGTCGGCCCAGCGCGACGCCGCGTGGCGCGATGCATTGCCGCCCGTGCTGCGAATGTTGCGTCCCGCCTTTCGCTCGTATGCCACCGAAGTCGATCAATCGCTGCCGGCGCACAAGCGCGAGGTGATGCAGACCCAGCTCAACGCCGGCGGCCTCGCCTACGTCATCACGCCCGCCGAATTCCTGGTGGTGCGCCGGCTGGCCTTCATCGCCGGCATCGCCGTCGCGCTGTATGTCATCTTCGTCCTCGACGTGAAGGATCCGATGTACATCGTGGTCGCCAGCAGTCTCGCGCCCTTCTCCTATATGTATCCCGACCTGTGGCTGCGCGATGCCACCAGGCGCCGGCAGATGCGCTTCGAAAAGGAATTCCCGTTCTTTCTCGATGTGCTCGTGCTCGGCATGAAGGCGGGACTGACATTCACGGCCGCCGTCGAACAGGCGATCGAACAATTGCGCGACGGGCCGGTGCGGCAGGAATTCGCGCGCTACCTGCGCGAGATCCGCACCGGCATGACGCGCCGTGTCGCGCTGGATCGCGTGGCGGCACGCGTCGTGATTCCGGCCGTTACCAATTTCGTCGCCTCCGTCACGCAGGCGGAAGAAACCGGCGGCTCGCTGGGCGAGGTGCTGGCCGATCAGGCGCGGCAGCGGCGGCAGGAACGATTCCTGCGTGCCGAGAAGCTTGCCAACCAGGCGCCCGTGAAGATGTTGTTCCCGCTCATCGCCTTGCTGTTTCCGATCACGTTCATCATCATCGGCTTCCCGATCGTGATCCAGCTCATCGATGCTGGCGCATTCGACATCATGTAACGGGGTTGCCGGGGAATCGAGAGCCGCAAAAGAGCGCATAGAAGAAGAGCATTTCTTCTTCTGAATTTTTCTACCTCTATTATGCGGTCCCTGCGGCTCTTCGATTGGCAATCGTTCACTGAATCGACAAGGAGAGTCATGAAGTTCGCACGTATCGACACAACGCAGGGTCTGACGGTGGCGCATCGTGTGGGTGTAGCCGCCGACTTCTGGCAGCGCTTCCGCGGTCTGCTCGGGCGACGCGAGATTCCCAGCGATCACGGTCTGCTGCTGCGACCCGGCGGCAGTGTCCATACCGTCGGCATGCGCTTCGCCATCGACGTGCTGTTTCTCGACCGGCACCTGTGCATCCTCGCCGTCGTCCATCGGCTCAGCCCGTACCGGTTCGCCACCGCGCCGCCGGGAACCCGGTCGGTGCTGGAACTCGCGGCCGGTCGCGCCGCCGATTGCGGTCTCATTCCCGGAGCGGCGCTGTGGTTGCGTCCGGAGAGAGACGCATGAACATGAAACCCTCTGTCCTTGTCTTCTTCGCCGTCCTGCTCTGCGGCTGCGCCTCGTCGCCGCAGCGACAGCAGACGGAATTGCGGCAGCTCGCGCGTCAGGCCGACCAGAACTATCAGACGGGCAAGTTCGAGCGCGCCCGCGAACAGTACGAGGCCGTGGTCGCGGCCAACCCGAAGTTCGTGCCCGCGCACATTCGCCTCGGCGTCATCGCCTATCGCGACGGCGATCTGAAAACCGCGCAGACCCGTTTCGAACTCGCCAATCGCCTCGACCCGCGCAATCCGCAGGCGCAGTACAACCTGGCCATGCTGCATCTCAATCAGGCCTCGCTGCTGCTGAACGACTACGTCGACAGTTCCTCGACGGCATCCAACCGCCAGCAGATCAGGGCGTTGCTGTCGCAGCTGCAGGCATTCGGCGGCAGCGAGTGATCCGCCGGAGAGCGGAGGTTCACACGGAGATCACGGAGGACACGGAGAAAGAAAACCTCGCGTTTTCTCCTCATATCTCCGTGTCCTCCGTGATCTCCGTGTGAAATCCTATGGCCATCCGGCTTCAATCCAGATTCACAGAAGGCAAGGAGCGCCGGAACCCGCGGGCCGCGCGACCGTTTCGACGCTGCGGCGCGAAAGATATCGCGCAGCTATCATCCGCCTGTCCCTCTTGCCGCGAGTCCGCCGATGCTTCACCGACGCGATCTCCTGAAATCCGCCCTGCTGTTGCCTGCCGTGGGCGCGCCCGGCATGAACCTGCTCGCCGCGGCAACGAATC
The DNA here is from genome assembly GCA_964457865.1 of uncultured Steroidobacter sp. Taxonomy (GTDB): domain Bacteria; phylum Pseudomonadota; class Gammaproteobacteria; order Steroidobacterales; family Steroidobacteraceae; genus Steroidobacter. The sequence goes on along the minus strand of CAYWHG010000019.1, from coordinate 31,626 downwards.
CCTCGCAGGCGGCCACGCCCTTCAGCTATGCACAGTTGAAGGGCGAAGCGCGCTCTCTCGCATCGCGTGCCTACGAGGCACCGAAAAATCTCGCGCCGCAGAAACTCCAGGACCTCGACTACGACCAGTACCAGTCGCTGCGCTTCCGAGGCGAGCGCGCCCTGTGGGCCGACACGGACCGCGGTTTCCGGATCCAGTTCTATCACCTGGGTCGCGGCTTCAAGGAACCGGTGCGCATGTTCGAAGTGGTGGACGGCAGCGCGCGCGAGATCCTCTATCGCCCGGCCGACTACGACCTGGGACGCAGCGGGCTGTCGGCGCGCGATCTGCATCCCGATCTCGGCTTCGCCGGTTTTCATATCCAGTCGCAGACCGACTGGGCGTCCGATGTCGATTCCTTCCTCGGCGCGAGTTACTTCCGTGCGATCAGCAACGACTGGCGCCAGTACGGCATTTCCGCTCGCGGTCTCGCGCTCGACACGGCGATCAACGGTCCGGAGGAATTTCCGCGCTTCACGACATTCTGGTTCGAACGCCCATCATTGAATGCGCGCACGATGACGCTGTATGGCCTCATGGATTCGCCGAGCGTGACGGGTGCCTATCGCTTCGTCATCACGCCGGGCGTGCCGCAGGTGATGGATGTCGATGCCGCGCTGTATCCGCGCAAAGGCGTCGAGCGGCTCGGCATCGCGCCGCTGACCAGCATGTTCCAGTGCGGCGAGAACGACCGTCGCATGGCGAACGACTGGCGCCCGGAGATCCACGATTCCGACGGCCTGTCGATGCTCAGCGGCAACGGCGAATGGATCTGGCGGCCGGTCGTGAATCCGGCCGGCGTTCGCGTGAGTTCCTTCGTCGACGAGAATCCGCGCGGCTTCGGCCTGATGCAGCGCGATCGCGACTTCAACAACTACCAGGACGACGGTGCCATGTATCACCGCCGTCCGAACCTGTGGGTGGAGCCGAAAGGCGACTGGGGCAAGGGCTCGGTACAGCTCGTCGAACTGACCGCACCCGATGAAACCTTCGACAACATCGTCGCGATCTGGAATCCGGCGGCGAAGATGCAGCCCGGCACGGAAATGCTGTTCGGCTATCGACTCTACTGGGGAACGCAACCGCCGCTCGTGCCGCCGCTCGCCCATGTGGTGGCGACGCGCACCGGCATCGGTGGCGTCATCGGCCAGGCGCGCCGCCACTACGCCGGTCGCTTTGCCATCGATTTCACCGGCGGCGAACTCGCCTCGATCCGTGCCGGCGAAGTCGTCGAACCGGTCATCACCGCTTCGCGCGGTCAGATCGAAGTCACATCGGCGCGACCCCTGCATTCGGTCGACGGCTTCCGCGCGATGTTCGATCTGAGACTGACCGACGACAGCACGGCACCCATCGACCTGCGTCTGTTCCTGCGCAAGAACAACCAGCCGCTCTCGGAAACCTGGATGTATCAGTGGACGCCGCCGAGCATGGCCGAACGTCGTCAGGCGCTGCAGCTGGCGGGCGCGCAGCTCGAATAGCAGAGGTGAGAACCCGCCGGCTTGAAAAGGCAGCTTGTGTCAACTATATTTATCTATGTGTGAAATGACACAGACAGGCCAATCATGCATGCCCACTTGAAGGATCTGCCCACCACCGCCCGCACACGGGACGAGCGGGTCGTCCTGGCGCGGGCCGTCACGAAGCTGTTCGAGCTGTGGCAACTCCCATCCGCCGACCAGTTGATGCTGCTCGGCCTCAATGAAAGCAATCGCATCGCACTGCAACGCTACGCCAAGGGCGAGGCCCTGGCCGCCAACCGCGATCTGCTGGAGCGCGTCGGCCATCTGCTCGGCATTCACAAGGCCCTGAAGCTGCTCTATCCGAAGAATGCCGAGATCGCGACGGGCTGGATGTCTTCGCCCAATACCCGCTTCGACGGCGCGACGCCGATCGACATGGCGCGACGCTTCGGCTTTGCCGGCCTGCTGATGGTGCGCGGCACGCTCGACCGGATGCGCGGCAGCTGAATGACTTCCGGCAAGGACGCTGAACTGCGGGTCACGCGCGATTCGCAGCGCGACTGGCATCGCAACATCGTCAGCCTGCGCAAGAGCATCGAGCTCTTCGAGGATCTGGTCGACGATCCGCGCGATATCGACGTGCTGGTGCGCCACGAAATGGCCGTCAAACAGGCCTATCAGGAACCGGCGATCATCCAGCGCCCGTTCGAAGACGCAGCGAACTACGACGCCATCGCCGCCGCGATCAAATGGCCCTTCGAGCATCCCAGCCATTCGCGCTATTCGAGCGGCTCCTATGGCGTGTGGTACGGCGCCGCGTCGATCGAAACATCGGTGCGCGAGACCGTGCATCACTTCCGCAGGAACACCCTGGCTTCCGAGGTGGCAGCCAGAAGCACGAAGCCGATCGTGCAGGAACGGCGCGTTCACCTGATCCACTGCAATGCGCTGCTGGTCGATCTGCGGGCACGCACCCGCAGGGAACCGCAGCTGCTGCATCCCGAGGACTACTCGTACTGTCAGACGCTCGGACGCGAACTGCGCAACGCCGGCATGCCCGGCGTGCTGACCTACTCGGCACGACAGGCGAAATCCGAAGTCGTCGCCGTCTTCACATCGAGCGTGCTCAGCGAACCGCGCACCGTGTGCTATCTCACATACAGGCTGTTCGCCGATTCAGGGAAAGTGATCGTCGAACGCTCGCCCGGCAAGCCGGAATGGGAGCTGGAGCCGACGGCGACGAAGTGATTCCTCGCCGTCTACCGCCGCCACGGATCGCACGCTGTCATCGCCTGTTCCTCCGCGAACGCGCCCGATCGCAGGAAGCAGACTGTCTGCGCGATGACGACACGGCGTCGCATGATGAACGTGTGGCTCGTGTGCAGAACGCGAGAATCCTTCATGCCGGCAAGCTCCGCCGCAGCCACGGCGACCTTGCCGTCATCGCGGCCCGGAATCAGCAGCGACAGGACGGGGTTCACCGAACGATCGCCGATCAGCACGCCGAGTTCGAAGGTCGCCGGGCCGAGCTGCTGCGGCAGGCTCGCGGCCGACGTCATGAGTTGACCGGCTGCCGGCGGTCGCAGGCCGTCCAGCAGGCTCAGACGCGCCAGTGTGTCGGCCAGTTCGCTGCCCTGATTGGGCGGCCCGAGCATCACGACTCGTCCGATGTTCGGCAGATCGCCGTTGGCGACGAGCTGTCGCACGAGAATGCCGCCCAGCGAATGTGTGACGAAGTGAATGCGTCTGGGCGATTGCGGCCAGCACTGTGCGACGGCGGGCAGGACGCGCTCGTTGGCGATTTCCTCGATGGTCAGATCGAGCGAGGCATAGTCGATGTTGCAGACATCGAAGCCGGCGCGCGTAAGCCCTGCGGCCATTCGCGACATCGAGCCCGCATGTCGCCCGAGGCCATGCAGCAGAACGACGCGCTCGAGCGGCGTATCGGCGTTCGCTCCCATTGCCGCGCCGGCAGCCGCCAGCCCGGCGAGCAGCAACAGCGTCATCGCACCCATTCGATGGTTCATGTCGTCGCAACCTGCTGTTCGCGCGCCAGTCGCCATGCCTTCTTCTGTTCCACCAGCAGCGCGTGCTGGATCTCGGTGGACAGGCCGTGCAGCACGAGCCGATAGCCCGCGCGCAGCGTCGATTCCGGCACCAGCGGATGCCGGTTGTTGATCAGTGCCGGCGTCCACGGCGTATTCAGCAGCTTCGCCACGTACAGGCCGATCGTTTCGTCCAGCTGCAGCGAGTTCGCTGCGCGCCAGAAATCGTTGTCGCTCAGGAACAGTTGATAAACCGGCGTGTAGAGTTCGATCGCGGTTTGCAGGTCGATGAAGTTCGTCCAGCGCTGCGGCATTGCCTCGAAGGTCGGCGGCGTCTCGCTGATGCAACTGAAGTCGAGCGCGTCGATGGGCGCCATCTGCAGGCCCTGCGAGAGCAGTTGCCGGTTCAGTTCGATCACGAAATTGAACAGGTTGAGATCGTGCTGCAGATACAGATCGTTGCGTACCTCCGCGAGCCTGCGTGGCTTGAGCGGTGCAGTCGCCAGCGACACGCCGCGCGTATTGGCGGCAATGAACTGCAGGATCTCCGAGCCGAGATGGAAGTGCCGGAAGATCAGCACATTCGCCTGCGGCGACAGCCAGGTGCGCATGTTCCATTCCAGCAGCCGATGCAGCAGGCGCGATGAGGTCAGCTTCCTCGGCAGCACGATCCGCAGACACTGGAAGAGCACGATGGCCGCGCGAGCGAACGGTCGCACCAGCGGCAGCAGGAACTGCCGCGATCGCGATCCCAGGTCCGCCAGCCATGCGCGCTTGCATTCCTCGGCCAGCGGCAGACTGCGATCCAGGTACAACGCGAGCCACGGATCCGGGTCGCGGGGATCGTGCGGTCGCTGCAGGAACGGCGGCAAGGTCGTCATAGCGCATGCTCCATCTGCATCAGATAGAGATCGGCCGTGGTGCGCGCGACGGCGACGATGTCGGCGCCGCAACCGGGATCCAGCGTCGTCGCCAGTTCGACCGCGCGCAGCCAGCGCTGCAGATGGCTCGCGTCGTTCTCGCCGTGATAGGCAAGAAAGCGCAGAGCGTTCTGCGGAATATCTCTTTGCCGACGCAGCAGCGGCAGCACCGCCGGTACGAGTCGCTGGCCTGTGCCCTCGATAATGTAGATGGCACCGAGCAGCCCGAGCGGATTCGGCTCGCGCGCCAGACGGTGCAGATAGGCATTGAGTGCTTCGCCGCCGGGATTGCGCTGCAGCGCCTCGATGTCGGATGCGGTGCCGCCGGCCCGACGGTAGTCGTCGAACAGCACCTGGTAGTCGAACTGTTCATCGTTCGCATGCGACTGCATCAGTTCCGCAAGCGGCGAGAATCGCGGATCCAGGTTTGCGCTGGCGGTACGCATCCATTGCGTGCCCTGCCGGACCTGCGGAATCCAGCTCGACATCCAGCGCACATAGTCCGTGCGCCTGAAGTCGCCGCTGCCGATGCGACGCATGAGATCCGTGCGCCAGGCGCGCGAACGGTAGTCGTGCCAGACACCGGCGAGTTCCGTGAGCAGCGGCCGCAACGGCTGCGGCGCGGTCGCAGGCACATGGGGCGGAACCTGCGTGTCGAACGCCGGGCCCGCGGGCGCAGCGACCACCTCGAACATCATGAAAGCCACGGTGAATCGCCCGGACTCCGGAACGAAACAGAGGATGCGCTCGCCCGGACGCAATGCACGTTCGTGCATGAAATCCGCCAGCATGATGAAGATGGAGGCCGCACCGGTGTTGCCGCGCCAGGTCAGATTGCTGTACCAGCGCTCCGCCGGAATCGCGAGCCCGGCCTTGCTCATGAGATCGGCCACGACGCCGGCAAATTTCTGCGACGAGTAGTGACACAGGAAGTGATCGACGCGCGCAGGATCGATGTGGCCGCGCTGCACGAGCTGCGCGTACTCGTGAATGCCGAGTTCGAACAGGTGCGGCAGCAGGCGGATGTCCTGACGCAGCAGAAAGGCACCGTCCGCTTCGGCCTCGGCGAGCGACGGATAGTCGAGATAGGAACCTTCGGTCGCGCCCGCCGCTCGCCCGATCTGCATGCACACCGGCAGATCGCCGCCGAACGAGCGGCTGTGAATCCATTTGAGCTGCAGCGACAACCCTTCACTCGCGGGCTGCTTGCCGAGCAGGCAGGCGCCGGCGCCGTCGGACAGCATCCAGCGCAGGAAGTGCGCGTCGAAGTCGCTCTTGTAGTCGCGCGGTGCGAAGCGCGAGCGCTTGAACAGGCGCGACGGAAACTCGCTGGTCACGACCAGCGCATGCTCGCCGCCGCCCAGTTCCAGCGTGCTTGCCGCGTGCTGAAGCGCGGCCACACCCGCGGCGCACACTCCCTGGTGACTGCTGGTGTGCAGCGGCGCCGCCGCAAGCTCGCCCTGCACCATGCTGGCGAATCCCGGCATGCCCAGATCGCCACCGGAGGTGCCCGTGCACAGCACATCGATCTGCGACAGCTCGACATCGCTGCGCGACAGGCAATCCGCCGCCGCATAGGCCGCCATGGTCGCCGCCGGGAAGACGGTGCTGCCGCCGGTATCGATGGCGTAGTGACGCGTGCGGATGCCGTTCTCGGCAAGGATGCGTCGCTTGATGCGTCCGGAGCTGGCATCGAGCGGGGCGATGAATCGATCCATCGTCTCGTTGTCGACGGGCGGTCCTGGCAGGAACGTTCCGCTCGACGTGAGAAACACCGACTGGAATGACACGCACATGGGTTGGGGGCGATCTCTCGTGATACGGCCAGCTGCCGCGGCGCGCAGACTGCGGTACGCCCGTCCTGCGGTGCCAACCCGGTTTCACGGGTGACACCACGAGGATCCGTCGGTATCGTTTGGTGATACCCACGGAGATCCGCATGGCCGATTCGCGAACCCTGCTGCGCAACCTGAAGGCCCGTCTGCGGACGGACGGCGTGACCTATCGCGAACTGGCGCGGCGCCTGGGCCTGAGCGAGCCGACGATCAAGCGCGACCTGAGTCGCGGCGGCTTCTCGCTGCAGCGACTCGATCGCATCTGCGAAGTCCTGTCGGTTTCGCTGGAGGAACTGCTGCAGGATCCGCAGGGTGCCCGCCTGCTGACCCAGCTCAGCGACGAACAGGAACGCATGCTGGTGGCCAATCCCAAACTATTGCTCGTCAGCTACCTGATCGTGAACGACTGGAAATTCCCGGAGATCGTCACGACCTTCCAGATCGGCGACGATGAACTCATCGATCTGGTGCTGCGACTCGAAAAGCTCGGCATCGCCGAATTCCGCAAACCGCAGCGCCTGCGCAAGCTCACGGCCCGCAACTTCTCCTGGCGCAAGGACGGACCCGTGCATGCCTTCTTCGTGCGTCGCGTCGCGCCGGAGTTCTTCAATGCCGGTTTCGACGGCGCCGGCGACGAGTTCCGTTTCATCGGCGGGCTGCTGTCGGGCGAGTCGCTGCGACGGTTCAAGTCGGGAATCGAGCGTCTCGCGACTGAGTTCGAAGTGCTGGCGCACGCCGATGCGCGCCTGCCGCTGGCCGAGCGCGACGGCTGTACTGCGATCCTGGCCTTGCGCGCATGGGAGTTTTCGGAGTTCACGCGATTGCGTCGTCACAGGCCGCAGACTCGCAAACGCTGACCGGGCCGTTCACACGGACGATTGCACGTACAGCGGGACATCCCCCGGTATGCCGGCGCGACGCAACTGGGCTATGGTCGGCGCCTTGAGGCTCGCGGACGACGACGATGACCCACAAAGACCGCACCACGCTCGACTATCTGAAACCGGGAACCGAAGCCCGTATCCGTTCGCGCGCCGATTTCGATTTCAACGATCGCGACCACGATCACCAGCTGACGCTGCGCGAGTTCCTGCAGTTCATGGCCGATCTGGATCCGGAGATGACCGAGGAAGAAGGCCGCATCGGCTTCGACGAGATCGACACCAATCACGATGGCCTGATCAATCTCAACGAATTCCGTGCCTGGTGGGGCGAGGCATAGGACTCCTTCAGGAATCAGCGGTGCGATAGCGATTGAACACCGCGCCAGAAGCGAACGACCGGCTTTCGACCAGCGCGAAAGCGCGACGCTTCTCATCCCGCGCGAACAGGGGCGTTCCGGCACCGAGCAGCACCGGCATCTGCACGAGTCGCATCTCGTCGATGAGGTCGTGGGCCAGCGCCGATTGCGCCGCGCTGGCGCCGGCAAACAGCGCGAGGGGACGACGCGCCTCGCGCTTCAGCCGCGCAATGTCATCGATGCGGATGGCATGCGAGTTCGCCCAGCCGGTCTTCTCCGTGCCATGCGTCAGGACGTACTTCGGCAACGCATGCATCAGACGCGCCTGTTCGATCAGGTCCGGTGTCGCACCGGGCATGTCGGCCGCACCGGGCCAGAACTGATGGAGCAGGGCGTGCGAGCGGCGCCCGAAAATCATCCCGTCGATGGATTGCAGCGTGGCAGTCGCGACCGGATCGAAAAAAGTGTCGAACACCATCCAGTCGATGTTCCGGTCCGCGTCCTCGATGTAGCCATCGAGGGAAATCGCAATCTGCAGAAACAATTCGGCCATGGAAAGGTCCTCGAAGATTGTCTTCACGGCAAGGACGGACGACTCGGGTCGACACCGACAGCAGTTGCCAATTCTCGCCGTCCGCAAGGCACTCTAGAATGCCGCATGCTTCGACCGACCCAGATCCTGCTGTGGCGCCTTGCGGCGCTGCTGGCGCTGGGACTCGGCATCGTCGGCGTGGCACTGCCGGTCCTGCCCACCGTCCCCTTCCTGATCCTCGCCGCATGGGCCGGCGGCAAAGGCTGGCCGGCGCTGGAGCAATGGCTGCTTGCCCACGCTCTCTATGGTCCGCACATCCGCACTTGGCGAGAGCGCGGCGTCGTTCCGCGCAAGGCAAAGCTCGCCGCCACGGCGATGATGACGGCCAGCGCCGTCGGACTGCAGTTCACGATGCTGCCGTGGTGGGTGCGAATCGGTGTGCCGCTCATCATGCTCATGGTCGCAGTGTGGCTGTGGCGACGCCCGGAGCGCTGAGGCGCACCGGTCCCACGCTGTCGGATCGCGATTACGCGGTTGCGGGGCACGGATGAGTTTCTTCGCGCTCGCTGTTTCATGAGCGCGCCCGCTCGTAGGCTCATGCCTCCCGACTTCGTGGAGCATGCGATGGATCATCGATTTCTCGGCGCATCCGGATTCAAGGTTTCCGCGCTCGGCTTCGGCACTGGGACGTTCGGCGGCAAGGGCCCGCTGTTCAATGCCTGGGGCGAGACGAACGCAACGCAGGCACGACGGCTCGTCGATATCTGTCTCGAAGCGGGGCTCAACCTGTTCGATACCGCCGACGTGTACTCGGACGGTGAGTCGGAAGCGATTCTCGGCGCCGCCATCGCCGGCAGACGCGACCGGGTCGTGCTGTCGACGAAACTCACACTGCGATCCGGCCCCGGAGCGAACGAGGTGGGCGCGTCGCGCCATCATCTGATCGCCGCCACCGAAGCCGCGCTGCGGCGCCTCAATACCGACTACATCGACCTGCTGCAACTGCATCACTTCGATGCGCAGACACCGGTCGAGAGCGTGATGTCGACACTCGATGACCTGGTCCGCGCAGGCAAGGTTCGTTACGTCGGTGCGTCGAACTACTCCGGCTGGCAATTGATGAAATCGCAGGCCGTCGCGGATCGTTACGGGTACGCGCGCTTCGTCGCGCATCAGATCTACTACTCGCTGCTCGGTCGCGACTACGAATGGGAACTCATGCCGGCGGGCATCGATCAGAGTGTCGGTGCACTGGTGTGGAGTCCGCTCGGTTGGGGGCGTCTCACAGGGCGTATCCGTCGCGATCGCCCCGAACCGCCATCGCGGCGACTGCAGGAAACAGCGCAATTCGCGCCGCCTGCGGACGAGCAGAGGTTGTATGCCATCGTCGATGCGCTGGAGACAATCGCCGAAGAGACGGGCAAGTCGATCCCGCAGATCGCCATCAATTGGCTGTTGCAACGTCCGACGGTGTCGAGCGTACTCATCGGCGCGCGTACCGAAGAGCAGCTTCGCGACAATCTGGGCGCCGTCGGCTGGGCCTTGAGCAAGCAACAAGTGGCGCGGCTGGATGCGGCCAGCGCCGTGATGCCGCCGTACCCCTACTATCCCTATTGGAATGGACAGTTTTCGGAACGCACGCCACCGCCGGTGGGGACCTGAGCGCAGGATCGTCCGCTTCAGCGGTAGATGGCGACTCAATCCCACATGGCCCGCAGCTTGCTGCCGGCGTCGATGCGTGCACCTGGATCGAGTCGCGCCGTGTCGCGCACCCCTTTCGCGTGCGGCGGCCAGCTCTTTGTCTCGAACAACGTCAGCAGCTCATCCGTCATGAAGCGGCTGCGTGCGCCATAGACGTGCTTGTCGCCGCTGCGGCTCTGCTGCGTGATGTAGTAGCGCAGCGGGGCGATCAGCTGCAGATCGTGTTTCGCACGGGTCATGGCGACGTACAGCAGGCGGCGTTCTTCCTCGATGGCTTCGCGCTTGCCGGTGGCGTGCTCGTTCGGGAAATTGCCGTCGGCGACATTGAGCAGGTAGACCGAATCCCACTCCTGGCCTTTGGCAGAGTGCACGGTCGAGAGGATGAGGTAGTCCTCGTCGAGATGCGGCGCGCCGGCGAGATCGCTGCTCACCTGCGGCGGATCGAGCGTGAGTTCGGTGATGAAGCGCTCGCGGCTCTCGTATTGCAGGGCGATCTTTTCCAGCTGATCGATATCGCCGCTGCGTACCGAGGCGGCGTCAT
>CAYWHG010000019.1:0-21210 GCA_964457865.1 uncultured Steroidobacter sp. | reverse complement strand
CGATTGCGCGGGTTGTCGATCCAGCGCAGCACGGCCAGGATGTCCTTGACGTGGGCGGCTTCGAGAAATTTCAGGCCGCCGTACTTGGCGTACGGAATGTTGCGCCGGATCAGTTCGAGTTCCAGCACGTCGCTGTGATGCGAGTTGCGCATGAGCACGGCCTGCTTGCGCAGCGCCGTGCCCTGCTCGCGGGCGGCCAGGATCTGTTCGACGATGTACAGCGCCTGCGCCTGATCGTCCTCCACGGTCACATAGCGCGGCTTGCTCCGCGAGGCGCGCGGCGAATGCAGTTGCTTCTGGTACTGACGATCGGCGTCGCGCATCAGCGCATTGGCGGCATCGAGAATCGGCTGCACGGACCGGTAGTTCTGTTCGAGCGTGACCACCTGCGCCGGCGGCGCGAAGCGCTGCGGAAACTGCAGGATGTTCTCCACGCTGGCGGCGCGGAAGGAATAGATCGCCTGCGCATCGTCGCCGACGACACAGACGCCGGTGCCTGCCGGTTTCATGGCGAGCAGGATCTCGGATTGCAGCGTGTTCGTGTCCTGGTACTCGTCGACCAGCACATGATCGAAGCGTTCGCCGACATCGCGTGCCAGTTGCGGTTCCTGCACCAGCACATGCCAGTACAACAGCAGATCGTCGTAGTCGAGCAGTTGCTGTGCCTGCTTGGTCTCGACGTAGCGCCGGAACAGGCGCGTGAGTTCGTCGCCCCACTCGGCACACCAGGGGAAGGCATCGTCGAGCGTCTGCTGCAGCGGCTGTCGTGTGTTGACGCGATGCGAATAGATGGCAAGGCAGGTGTCCTTGCGGGGAAAACGTTTCTCCTTGCGCGCCAGTCCCAGATCCTGCCGCAGGTAATCGATCAGGTCGGCAGCATCGCCGCGATCGATCACGGAGAACGCGGGATCGAGGCCGAGCGTGTGCGCGTACTCGCGCAGCAGGCGATTGCCGATCGCGTGAAACGTGCCCGACCACAAAAGGCGCGTGGCGTTCGGATGAAACGGAGTGCGCCCCGGCTGCTGGCGCAGCGTTTCATTGGCGATGGTCTCGGCCCGTCGCAGCATTTCCTGCGCCGCGCGCCGCGTGAATGTCAGCAGCAGGATGCGCTCGGGCGAGACGCGATTGAGCAGCAGGTGCGCAACGCGATGCGCCAGCGTATTGGTCTTGCCGGTGCCGGCACCGGCGATGATCAGCAGCGGATCGGACTCGATCCCGCGCGGCGTGATGCGGCCGAACGTCGCTGCGCGCAACTGTTCCGCGTTGAGTCGGTGGCCGAAGGTCGTTGCCGGGGAGTCGAGCTGCGCATTCATGCGCAGCGATCATAGCCGTAACTGTATATAAAGCCAGTCAGCGTTTCTCAAGAGGTTTCACACGGAGATCACGGAGATCACGGAGGTGAAGAGCAGGGAAAGAGAGTTTTCCACGTGGGAATTCTTTTCATCTCTTCCGAACTCCGTGTCCTCCGTGAACTCCGTGTGAAATCTCAGCCGCTGCCCTCGATCACGATCTCGGTCTCGGTGATTTCGCCGAAGGCGGGGCCGCCCGGTGTCTGCATGAGCTCGATCGTGAAGCGGCGTTCGGGACGTTCGCCATCGCGCGACGGCGCGATGGGAATGTAGAGGCTGCGGACATCCTGGCCGTCGTTGAAGCGGGCCACCTGGATCTTCGGCTGTTCGTAGTCGACGCCGGGCCGGGCGGTACCGGGTGCGATGCGCCAGCCGAAGGGGGCCGCACCATGGGTCGACTTGTTGCGCCGCAGGTTCACGACCGCCATCTGCTGACCGGCACTGACGCGAATGCGTGAAGACTGGAATGAAATGGTTCCGGGCGCTGGCGGCCGGGCGGCCTGACGTGGCTCGGCCGGGATGATTGGCGGCGGCAGGTCTGCCATCAGGGGCATCGTCATTTCGATGGGTGCGTCGGCGAGTTGCTGCAGTCGCAAGCTCGTGAGACGGGAACGCTCCGCCGACAACGACGCAGTGGAGCGCGATGCGTCCGACACCTGCAGCAGTCCCCAGGCGAAGAAGCCGATACCGGCGATGGCGACGGCAGGAATCGCTTCGCGCCATCGAGGTGCGCGCTGCGTCAGCCACCCGGACCAGGACCGCCGTTCGCGCGGACCCCGCGACGTGGTCAGCGAACCGATGGCGGTGCGCAGCTCCAGCCAGTGCGGCAGGGAGCGCAGTTCCTTGCGCCATCGCGACTGTTCCCGTCCAACCCACGCGCGCATCGTGTCGCGGGAATGCGCAGCTGAGTGCGATATCGCGCCCCTCGCCTTGCGCCAGTCGATGGACGGCATTCGCACTTTGATGCGGGTGGTCGCGGCTTTCGCCTTCGTCGCGATGGGCACGACCGGTGACGACAGAATTCCGAACTGCACTTGCGGAATGACCGTGGATGTCGCCAGCGGCTGCAAGTCGGGCCAGCGCATGACGATTTCGTTGCGCCACTGCAGTTGCGGCGTCCAGTCGGTACGTGCCTGCGGTGCACCCGGCACGGCTACAGTCGATGCACCGTTCAGTGCGGGCGCCACCACGCGCGGCCCGACACGTCCTCGCAAGGTTCGCAGGCGCGAGGCGAGTGCGGCCCACGAGACGGAGGTCGATGTACGCCATTGCAATGCCGGTGGGGATTTTGCGGGGCGCGGGTCTGCGACGGCTGCAGGTTCATCGGCAGGCGTTTCGGCCGACGCGGCAATCGGCGGCGGCACCGGGCGGCGAACGCGTTTCAGTACGCGGGCATTGTTCCAGCGCAACTGGCTGAGCCACGGGACGGCGCGCGGCGCAGCGGGCGCCTCGTCATCCGTGGCCGCGCTCGAATCGGGTGACGTTGCGGTTTCAGACCTTGCGGTTTCAGGGGCTGCGGCGTCCACCGCGGGCGTCGTCGCCTCGATTTTCGGTTTCGGTTCGAGCCATTCGGGTGGAATGGCCCGGCTCCAGCGGTCGCGCGCAGGTTCGTTCGCCGGCGCATCATCCGTCACCGTCGAGGCACGTGCGGCAGGCGCATCGGCCGTGCCCACCCAGTCCTCCGGTACTTTTCCTGCGAATTGGGCAAACGCACGGCTCAGTTCCTCCGGCGTCGCAGCGCGCCGCGATTCGCGTCGCGGGCCCGCCGCGCGATGGTCATCACGCTCGTGTGGTGAGGCAGGCTGCGAAACCACGGGTTCGGCGGCCGGCGTCGCGGGCCGGGGCTCGCGCGAGAAGGCGGCCCTGGCACGCACCTGTGCCGCGATCAGGGAGTCGAGGAATTCGCGTCCGTTGGTCGGCCGCTCATCGCGTTGCCACGCCAGCATGCGGGCGATCACACCGAAATGCCGTGCAGGAATGCTGGGCAGCCAGGTGAGCCGCAGACCTTCGTCGCGTGCTTCTGTCGACGATTTCGCGTTGAACGGATGCTGGCCCGTGAACAGTTCATAGGCGACGCAGCCGAGACTGAACAGATCGTCGCGCAGATCGGCCGGCTCTCGTTCCAGCATCTGCGGACTCGCGTACGACGGCGTCAGATAACGATCGCGCGCCGCATCCGCATTGTCGGTCCTTTCCGGCACCGAGCCGAAATCCAGCAGCCGCGCCGCGCCGCTCTCATCGACGAAGATGTTGCCCGGCTTGAGATCGCCATGGATCACGCCATGGTCGTGGGCGCAGACGAGTGCTTCGGTGCATTCCGTCAGCAATCGCAGGGCTTCCTCGGGCGGCAGACCTTGGGGATGCTTCTGCAGCAGGTGGACGAGCGGCTGGCCCTGCAGCAGCTCCATCGTGATGAACCAGATGCCCTCGTCGCAGTCGAGGTCGAAGACGCGAACGATGCCGCAATGCGTGAGCCGCTGCATGTAGCGGAACTCGCGGATCAATCGTTCCACGCGCGCCTGGTCGCTGAGCAGGGCGCGATTCAGCACTTTCACTGCGACCTTCGCGTCGGCCGCGGGACCGTGCATGCGATGTCGATCGAGGGCACTGAAAACCGTCGACATGCCGCCGCTGCCGATCGCGCGTTCGATCAGGTAGCGGCGACTCAGCACAGTGCCGATGTCGATGGCGCGCACCTGCGGTGGCGGTGTCGCAGCGGGAGCGTCGGGTGAGATCGTCGGCGAGTCGTCGTTGGGCGCGAGCCGCTCGGTCACGGGCATGCCCGACACGGAAGGGTCGGGATTCGAGACAGTCGATGGGGTCGCTTGCAGCTCGGACATGGCATACGAGAAGGCCGGAACCCCCGCGGTCCCGTTCCTTTCAATACACGCGATTCCCCGTTGCGGTTCCTGCGCCGTATACGCATCAGGACGTGCCTGTCGGTAAAAGAACCGCAGTGCTGCGCTGCCGCTATTTCAGATATTTGCCGAACCAGCCGAGGTAACGCTCCATGCGGTCGCGCAGATAGCTGGGTTTTCTCAGTCCATGAAACTGGTCGGGATAGATGATCAGCTGCGTATCGACGCCGGTGCTGCGCAGCGCCTGGTACATCTGTTCAGAGTTCAGCAGCGGCACGTTGAAATCCTGCTGGCCGCACAGGAACAGCGTCGGCGTCCTGATGCGATCGGCATGCAGCAGCGGGTAGGCATTGCGCAGGTAGGCATCGAGATTCTTCCAGGGCGTACCCAGTTCGGCTTCGTACTCGCGCACGTACATGTCGGTGCCGTAGCCGGCGAGCGCATTGCCGATCGAGGCGCCGCTGGTCGCGGCCTTGAAGCGCGTGTCCCTGGCGATGACGTAGTCGGTGAGGATGCCGCCGTAGCTCCAGCCGCCGACGCCGAGCCGTTCGGGATCGGCGATACCCTGCGCGACCGCGTAATCCACGACGGCGAGCACGTCGTCGGTGTCCTTGCCGCCCCACTCCGCCCAGATGGCTTTCGCGAACACCTCGCCGCGGCCGGAGCTGCCGCGCGGATTCGCGGCGACGACGACGTAGTCCTGCGACGCGAAGATCTGCCACATCGGCATGAATGCATTGGCGTACTGCGACACCGGTCCGCCGTGGATCTGCAGGATGGTCGGATAGCGCCTGCCGGCCACGTAGTCGGGCGGCGTGACCAGGAAGCCGCTGATCTGCGTGCCGTCCTTCGACTTCGCGGAAATCTCTTCGACCGGCGCCAGCTTGAGGCTCGCGAGCCAGGCATCGTTGTGATGCGTGAGTTGCCGCGATCTGCCGCGGTCGAGCGCGAAGATCTCCGCCGGCCGATCGACGGTGCTGTCGAGAATGGCGATGCGGTTCTTCGGGCCGACATCGAACTCGGCGGTCTCCCGCCGACCTTCCAGCAGTCGTTCGAGTTTGCCGGTCGCGGCATTGACGCGCGCCAGATGCTGATTGCGATCATCCTCAATGAAGGCGTAGATCCACTTGCCGTCGGCGGACCAGCGCGGCGAGATCAGGTTGCGGTCGATCCCGTCGCTGATCACGCGGGCGGGACCGTCGAGCGGCGCGATCATCAGATCCTGCTGCGCGTAGTAGATGAGCGTCGGATCGCGATTGACCGACAGCACCAGCGCGCGACCGTCCGGCCGCCACGCCGGCGTGGTCATCCAGCCCGAATCGCCGGCATCGCCGTGAAACACCGTGACCAGTCGCGGCTCGCTGCCGGCGCGCGGCGCGATGACATACAGGCCGTTGTCGTTGCTGCGATCGGGGTCCGGGCCGCGCTTGCTGACGAAGGCGATCAGCGAACCGTCGGGCGACCACGCCGGCAGGGTTTCATCGAATGCGCCGGGCGTCAGCAGCTCCGCCTTGCGCGAGGCGACATCGAACACATACAGATGCCGACGCAGCGCGCCGAGATAGCCGGTCTCGTCTTCCTTGAAGTAGTAGCGATCGATGACGATCGGCGGCGGAGTCTTGTCCTTGCTGGCGTCGGTCGGACGATTGGGGTCTTCATCCATCACGATCAGCGCGATGCGCTTGCCGTCCGGCGACCAGTCGTAGTCGAGCACATCGCCCTTGAAGGACGTGACGACCTGCGCTTCGCCGCCGCTGCGATTCATCAGCCAAAGTTGCTCGGGTTCGTCCTCGCCGCCGCGTGCGGACAGGAAGGACAGGTACTGCCCGTCCGGACTCCAGCGCGGCATGTGTTCGCTGTCCGGCGAATGCGTGAGCTGCACGCTGCGCCGGCCGTCCCAGCTCGTCATCCAGACGTGCGTGTTGCGCTTGTCCTTCTCCAGGTCGCTGGTGCGCACGGTGTAGGCGACCCAGTCGCCGTCGGGTGAGATCTGCGGATCGGCAAGATCCCGGATGCCATTGATGTCGGCGGCGGTCAGCGCGCGGCGCGGCGACTCCGCCGCGTGGCCGGCGTTGCATACAAAGCCGAGGACGACCAGGAGCAAGCGGACGAAGGAATGCATGTTCTATTTTCCGATGGGTATCGATCGGGCCTGTCGCAGCGTGCGATGTGAGAACCTATCGCAAAATCGTCCGGGTTTCCGCTTTCCACCCCCCCGACAGGCAATCGCTATGCGCATGGCATTCGTTCCGGTCCTGCTCACGGTGTCGATCTTCTCGCCGAATGCACTGTCCGCGCCGGATTGTCGATCGCTCGATGCGGCACGCTGGCTGCTGGGTACGTGGATTGCCATCGATGGCGACAAAACGTTCACGGAGACCTGGACGAAACTGAGCGAGGTCACCTTCGAAGGCAAGGGCGTTACGACGAAGGGCCCGGCACAGGCGATCATCGACGGCGAGTCGCTGCGATTGCTGCAGATGGAGCAGGGCGTGTTCTATGTGTCGAAGGTCGCGCACAATCGCCTGCCGATCGCCTTCGAGCTGACGCAATGTTCGCCGCAGCGCCTGGTGTTCGAGAACGCCGCCCACGATTTTCCGCGGTGGCTCGAATACGTGAGCGAGGCTGACAGCGCAATGACGGTGCATGTCACCGACGGCGGGAACAAGGGATTCACACTGAGTTTCAAGCGCCAGCCGGAGACACTCCCCTGAGTGATGAAATGAGTCATGAAGCGCGCGGCGCCGTCGTCGTCGAGACACCCCGTCTCATCGTGCGCCAGCTCACGCCCGACGATGCGGACTTCCTGTTCGGGCTGTTCAACGAGCCCTCGTTCATCGCCAACATCGGCGATCGCGGCATCCGCACGGTCGAAGACGCGCGACGCTTCATCATCGAGGTGCCGATGGCGAGCTATGCGAAGCACGGCCACGGTCACTTCCGGGTGGAGCTGAAGGACGGCACGCTCGTCGGCACCTGCGGACTCATCCATCGCGATTACATCGGCGAGACCGACATCGGCTTCGCGTACTTGCCGGCGTACTGGGGACAGGGCTATGCCTACGAGGCCGCGGTGGCGGTGATGGAGTTCGGTCGCACGCAACTGGGACTGCCGCGCATCGTGGCCGTCGTGTCACCGCACAACTCACCGTCCATCCGGCTACTGGAAAAACTGGGTTTGCGCCATGCGGGCACCACGCAGCTCGCGCCGGATGCCGAAACGATCCATCTATATGTGTGAATCGGGTCTGTGCGACTGACACGCGGGTGCGCGCCGGATTCCTTCGTGGATTATGTGACGCATTCGACCCGATTCGTATTGCACTGCCGGGAAACGCCAGTAGGCTTGTTTCATTCGTTGCGATTCGCGATGGGTTGGGCGACCCGCGATAGCGCACTCGAGGCCACCGTGCGACACCTGCTCGCGGCATGGCTGCCTGGTCTGATCGCCGGCCTGTCATGGGCCGTCCATGCAGCGGCAGCCGGAACCGATCCGACTCTGCTGATGCTGACTGCGTCGGTGGATACCAGCGATACGGAGGTCGTGAGTGGGTCCCGCGATGCGCAGTTCATTCCCTTCGACTTCCGCCAGGCACGTCGCACCGGCGGTGTTTTCTGGTTGAAGACGAGTCCGGTGTCGTCCGAGGCGACCGGCTCCCTGCCGACCATCAACATCGCACACGGACGCCATCTGCAGCTGCAGGTGTTCGCCGCCGGCGAACCGGTACGCCGGGCGACGTCGCTGCCCGGCTTTCGCGGCGCGATCGAGGAAGTGTTCCTGGTGCCGGCGCACCTGCGAACCGATGAACCCTTCTATGTGCGCGTCGAGCCGCACGGCCGCGGCCACGAGGTATTCAGAGTGGCGAGCGGATCGCTCGATGCGAGGCTGGCGCGAAGTGCCGAGCATGCGCGCATGATCGCGCTGACCTTCGGCGCCCTCATGGCGATGGCGCTGGCGGGATTCCTGATCTGGTTCGTGTTGCGGGACAAGCTGTTGCTGCTTTATGCCTCGCTGTTCTCGCTGCAGGCGTTCTACATGGCATTCCTTTCCGGCGAAGCCTTCGGCTGGCCGGGATTGTCGTCGCTGGTCCCGGTGGCGTCCTATACATGGAACGTCACGGCTGCGCTCAGCGGTGCCATCGCCTGCCTGTTCGTGCGCGAGATCGCCGATCTGAAATCGTTCTCGCCCCGCGTCTATGCGATCTTCGGCTGGCTCGCGCTGCTGTTCGTGGTACTGGCCGCCGCCAATCTGTTGCAGCAGGTCGGTTTCGGTCCGCTGGTCGCGTCCGTGGGCAATCTGGTGTTTCTCGGCGCCGCGGTCTTCACGCTGGTGGCCGCGTTCATGGCCTGGCGCCGCCGCAACCGCGCCGCCGGATTCTTTCTGCTGGCGTGGGGCCTGCTGGAAACATTCACCATCGCCACGGCGCTGCGTCTGCTGCTGACCGATCCTGAAGGCGCCGAACTGCTGCTGTTCTACGGCCTGCCCTTGTCGATGGTGGCGGCGGCCGTGCTCATCGCGCTCGGCGTGGCCGATCGCCTGCGCGATCAGCGGCTCGCGCTGAACGAAGCGGAGCGTCGTGCGCAGACCGATCCGCTGACCGGCGTGCTGAACCGCCGCTCGCTGGTCGAACGACTCGATGCCGCGTGCCTGCGCGCCCAGGCGCGTGGTCTGCCGATCGCATTGCTGTTCATCGATCTCGATCATTTCAAGCTGATCAACGATTCGCATGGACATCTCGCGGGCGATGCCTGCCTCAAGGCCATCATCGCGCCGATCCAGTCGGAGCTGCGGCAATCGGATGTGATCGGTCGCTACGGCGGCGAGGAATTCGTCGTCCTTCTCAGCAGCGCCGATGCCTCGGCCGCCGAGCCCATCGCCGAACGCATCCGTCAGCGCGTCGCTGACGTCCGCGTCGAAGGCTTCGGCGACCCGATCCAGGTCACCTGCAGCATCGGCATCGCCACCAGCGACATGCTCGGCGTCTGGGGCGAACATCTCATCGCGCACGCCGACACCGCCGTCTATGCCGCGAAGCGCTCGGGGCGCAACCGCGTGCAGCTCGCGCTGGCGGCTTGAAGAACCGGAAGTGCCGGAAGTTCACACGGAGAGCACGGAGTTCAAAGAAAAGAACGGGAAAATCTCCACGGAGGACACGGTGAACACGGGGCTCGGAATAGAAACTCTTATACCCCGTGCTCCCCGTGTCCTCCGTGGAGATCTTCTTTTTCTTTCTGCTCCGTGAACTCCGTGTGAAATCCGATTCTGGCAAGATGCCGCCGCAGTTGACTCATAAGAACAGCAGGAGCGGGACGCCATGCAGGCGGAGAAAGAACCCTCATCGACAGGGATGACATGGACGCTGGCGATTCTGTTCGCCATCGTCATCGCCGGAATCCAGGAAAGCGTGGCCGGGTTCGTCGTGGGTGCGATGCTCGGCGTATTGCTGGCGCAGGTGCTGCATCTGCGTGCGCTGGCGAAGATTCATCGCAATCTGATCGATTCGTTGCGGCAGCCCTTGGCGGCACCGCGCACTGAACAACCCGCGGCTGCCGCGCCCGCTGCGCCTCGACCGGCGGAACCGCGGCGTGCGCCGATCTTCGACAAGTCACCCGAGGCCGCGACACCGGCCGCGCCGCTGCAGACGGCGGCTCCCGCTACGCCCGCGCCGGCCGCGACGATTGCACCGCGGCCGACCCCGGCACCGCGCAAGCCACCCGAACCCTCGTTCATCGAATCGCGCATCGACGATTTCATCCGCTGGTTCAAGGGCGGCAATCCGCTGGCGCGCATCGGCATCGTGATCCTGTTCTTCGGCGCGGCGTTCCTGGCGAAGTACGCGGCCGAGAACAGCCTGTTTCCGATCGAACTGCGTTTCATCGCACTCGCGCTCGGCGCCTTTGCATTGCTGATCATCGGCTGGCGCCTCAAGGACAGGCAGCCGGTGTATGCGCAACTGCTGCAGGGCGGTGGCATCGCGGGGCTGTATCTCACGGTGTTCGCTGCGAGCCGTCTGTATCAGCTGTTGCCGCTGGGGCTGGCGTTTGGATTGCTGGTCGTGATTGCCATCACGGCCGGTGTGATCGCGGTGGCGCAGAACTCGCTGTCGCTGGCCGTGATCGGCACGGCGGGCGGCTTTCTCGCGCCCATCATGGTTTCGACCGGCAGCGGCAATCACATCGCGCTGTTCACGTACTACGCGATTCTCAATCTCGGTGTGTTCACCGTCGCGTGGTTCCGTACCTGGCGGGCACTCAATGTGCTGGGCTTCGTCTTCACGTTCACCATCACCAGCCTGTGGCGCGCCTCAGGCTACGAGTCGGGCGATCTGTTCAGCGCCGATGCGTTCCTGATCCTGTTTTTCCTGCAGTACGTCGCGGTGTCGATCCTCAACTGCGTGCGCCAGCCGCCGAACCTGAAGGGCTATGTCTCGGGCTCGCTGGTGTTCGGACTGCCGGTGGTCGCCTTCACGCTGCACGCCACGCTGGTGGCGAAGATCGAGTACGCGCTCGCGTGGAGTGCGCTGGCACTCGGTGCGTTCTATCTCGCGCTCGGCTGGATCCTGTGGCATTCACGGCGCGACTCGTTCCGACTGCTGGTCGAAGCCTTCGCTGCGCTGGGCGTGATCTTCGCGAGCCTCGCCATTCCGCTGGCATTCGACACGCGCACGACCGCGGCGATGTGGGCAGTCGAGGGTGCGGGCCTGTTCTGGCTGGGGATGCGTCAGGACCGCAAGCTGGCACGCGCCTTCGGTTCCCTGCTGCAGGTGGGAGCAGGCACGGGATTCCTGATCGGGCTGCCCGACTATCACGGCGCGCGACCGCTGCTGAACAGCCTGACTCTCGGCGCCGTGATGTTGGCCGTCTCCGGCCTGCTCACCAGCTACTGGCTGCATCGCCATCGACAGGCGCGCGCCGCCTATGAAGCAGGTTGGGAAGTCGGCTTCGCGTTGTGGGGACTGGCCTGGTGGACGTTTGCGGGCCTGCATGAAATCGATCGGCATCTGTCGATGGCAACGACCGGTGCGATGCTCGGCTACGCCGCGTTGACGGCCATGCTGCTCGCGTGGATCGGTATCAAGGTGCGCTGGCGTCTGCTGCAGACGCTGGCGCTGTATGTGCCGGCCGCCGCCGTGCTCGCGGGATTGCTCTACAGCCTGGACACGTCGCATCCGTTCGCGCAGTGGGGCGAATCGGGATGGATCATCGTGCTCGCCGTGCATTACGGACTGCTGTACCTGCAGGACCGGCAGCGACTCGATGCGAATGCGGTTGGCGTGCCCGCGCTGCATGCCGGCGCGTACTGGGTGCTGGCGCTGGTGATTGCCTGGGAGAGCAGCTGGCAGATCGAGTTCCACGCCGGCGGCGTGTGGCCGCAGCTGCCGTGGGGACTCGCGCCGGCATTGCTGCTCGCCGTCGTCGGTCGGCGTCGCCTGATTCCGGCCTGGCCGCTGGCGCGCTTCTCGCCCACGTATCGCGGGCTCGCCGCCGTGCCGCTCGCGCTCGTCACGGGGCTGTGGATCGTATTCATCAATCTCACGAATGCCGGCGATCCGGGCTGGCTGCCGTACCTGCCGCTGCTGAATCCGCTCGATGTCAGCGTGGCGCTGTGCCTGGCGGCGCTCGGGTTGTGGTGGACATCGCTCGATGACGAGCAGCAGTCGGCGGTGTGGAGCGACGAACGAAGCGCATTGATCGTGGCGGCCGCACTGACCTTCCTCTGGCTGAACTCGGCGCTGCTGCGCTCGCTGCATCACAACTTCGGCGCGCCGCTGACACTGCGCGGCATGACGCATTCGACGCTGGTGCAGGCTTCGCTGTCGATCTTCTGGGGATTGCTCGGGTTCGCGGCGATGACGGTGGCGGCGCGACAGCGATGGCGGCACGTCTGGCTGGTGGGTGCGGCGCTCATGATCGTCGTCGTTGCGAAACTGTTCCTCGTCGATCTGTCGAGCGTCGGCACGATCGCCCGCATCACCTCCTTCCTGACCGTGGGTGCGCTGCTGCTGGTGACCGGTTATCTCGCACCACTGCCGCCGCGCGATGAAAGTGACGAAGTGATGAAGGAAACTCCATGAAATACACAGCAGCCTGGGCGCTGATAGCGAGTGCTGCGGCAATCGATGCGACTGCGGCGCCGCGCACCGACGACTATGCCCGTGGCATCGACATCAACAGCTACGAGCAGCGGCCGCTGGTCGAACTCGTGCTGCCCGACGAGGTGTACCAGGGCGTGACGCGCGCCGATCTCGGTGACCTGCGGGTCTTCAATGCCGCCGGCGTCGCCGTGCCGCATGCCTTCTGCGCAGCGCCCGTGGCCGACGAGCCCGTCGTCAGCCGCGCATCGCTGCCGGTGTTCGATCTGCAGGCAGGCGTGCCGGCGACAACGAGCGGCACGACACACGTCGAAGTGGCAACGGCCGGCGGCACGCAGGTGCGCATCCAGGAAGGCGAGCCGGCAGCGGACGATCAGCCGCGCACGCGGACCTGGGCACATGTGATCGATGCCCGCGGCGTCGAGGACGCATTGCGCTCGCTCGAGTTCGACTGGATCAGCCCCGACGGCGCCTCGCAGGCCAGCGTGCGCATCCAGGCCAGCGACGATCTCGATCAGTGGCGCACCGTGGTGGCGTCCACGACGCTGCTGCGCGTCACGCGCGACGGTCAGCAGTTGCAGCGCAAGACCGTACCGCTCGTCGAGCAGCGCTATACCTTCCTGCGCGTCGTGCGCACCGACGGCGGACCGCCGCTGCAGATCGCGCAGGCAACGGCAGAGCGCGTGGCCCGCGCCGCCGAGATCGAGCCTGTCTGGTTCACTGCCAATCCGCAGGGTGCGCTCGATGCGACGCATCTGCGCTTCGATGCGGCACGGCTTGCGCCCGTCGCGTATGCGAGGCTGGCACTGCCGGTCGCCAACACGTCGGTGCGCGTAAGTCTCCAGAGCCGGCCGGACGAACAGGCGCAGTGGCGCGAACGCTGGTCCGGCGAGTCGTACCTGATTCTCAAGGACGGCGAACGGCAGGCGAGTCCGCCGGCCGGCATCGACGGCGGTCGCGATCGCTACTGGCAGGTCACCGACACCGGCTCTTCACAGCCGCTCGATCCCGGCACCGGACTCGAACTCGGCTATCGCCCTGCGCGCCTGCGATTCCTGGCGCAGGGCGCAGGACCGTATGTGCTGGCCTTCGGCAGCCGCCGCGCCGATGCCGCGCCGATCGCTTCGTGCAACAGCCTGCTGGCCGACGTGCGCGGCGAAGACCTCGATCAACTCATCGGCACGGCGATCGTCAGAACATCCCGCACCCTCGGCGGCGACACGGCGCTGAAGCCGCTGCCGAAACAGACCCCGATGCGGCTGGTGGTTCTGTGGGGTGTCCTGATCGTAGGCGTCGGGTTGCTGGTGGCGATGGCACTCGCGCTGCTGAAGCGGGTGCGGTGAGCCTGCGCGGCGTCGGACTTTGCCTGATTCAGGCCGGCGATCCGGGCCCCCCAGTGCCCGACACCCGGGTTTCGGCCTAGAATCCCCGCCCCCTTTCCCGGGCCGACAACCCATGCGTTTTCCCGACCACTTCGATGTCATCGTCATCGGCGGCGGCCATGCCGGCACCGAGGCTGCGCTGGCCGCCGCCCGGATGGGATCGCGCACGCTGCTGCTGACCCAGAGCATCGAAACGCTCGGCCAGATGAGCTGCAACCCGGCGATCGGCGGCATCGGCAAGGGTCACCTGGTGAAGGAGATCGATGCGCTCGGCGGTGCGATGGCGCGAGCCGCGGATCGCGGCGGCATCCAGTTCCGCACACTCAATGCGAGCAAGGGTCCGGCCGTGCGGGCGACGCGGGCGCAGGCTGATCGCGTGCTCTACAGGCAGGCGATCCGCGGGATGCTGGAGAATCAGCCGAACCTCACGCTGTTCCAGCAGGAAGTCGCGGACCTGGTCATCGAGCAGGATCGTGTGCACGGTGTCGTCACGCAGACGGGCATCGAGTTTCGTGCACGTAGCGTGGTGTTGACCGTCGGCACCTTCCTCGGCGGCAAGATTCACGTCGGTCTCACGAACTACCAGGGCGGACGCGCCGGCGATCCGCCGTCGAACAGACTGGCAGAGAAACTGCGTGCACTGCCGTTCCGTGTGGGCCGGCTCAAGACAGGCACGCCGCCGCGTATCGATGGTCGCTCGATCAACTACGACGGGCTGCTGGCACAGCCGGGTGACGAGCCGACACCCGTGTTCTCGTATCTTGGCCGCCGCAGCGATCATCCGCAGCAGATCGTCTGCCACCTCACGGCGACCAATGAACGCACGCACGAAATCATTCGCGCCGGCTGCGATCGCTCGCCGATGTTCACGGGCGTGATCGAAGGCGTCGGGCCGCGCTACTGCCCGTCTGTCGAAGACAAGGTGCATCGCTTCGCCGACAAGAACTCGCACCAGATCTTCATCGAGCCCGAAGGACTCACGACGCACGAGATCTATCCGAACGGCATTTCGACGAGCCTGCCGTTCGATGTCCAGTTCGAACTGGTGCGGTCCATTGCGGGATTCGAGAACGCGCACATCACGCGACCGGGCTATGCAATCGAGTACGACTACTTCGATCCGCGCGATCTGCATGCGAGCCTGGAAACGAAGTTCATCGGCGGACTGTTCTTCGCCGGCCAGATCAACGGCACGACGGGTTACGAAGAAGCGGCGGCGCAGGGCATTCTCGCGGGCATCAATGCCTCGCTGCAGGTGCAGGGCCGCGAGTCATGGTCGCCGCGTCGCGATGAGGCGTACATCGGCGTGCTGGTCGACGATCTGATCACGCGCGGCACCAGCGAGCCGTATCGCATGTTCACCAGCCGCGCCGAATATCGATTGCTGCTGCGCGAGGACAATGCGGATCTGCGCCTGACGGCGAAGGGACGCGAACTCGGACTCGTCGACGACGCGCGCTGGGATTTCTTCGAGCGCAAGGTCGCGGCGATCGCCGCGGAAACGGCACGGCTCGATGCGGCCGTCGTGCATCCGCACCAGATCACGACAGAACAATCCCTCGCCGTCCTGGGCACGACATTGCCGCGCGAGGCGCATGCGTATGCACTGCTGCGCCGTCCGGAAGTGACATACGAGGCACTGACGAGTCTGCCCGCGGTCGATCGTCCGCAATGGATGAAGGAAGCCGACGCCGACTCGCGGCTGAGCGAACAGGTGCAGCTGCAGCTCGAAGTGCAGGCGAAGTACACCGGCTACATCGATCGCCAGCAGGACGAGATCGAACGCCATCGTCGACACGAAGAGACGCGACTGCCTGCGGACCTGGATTTTGCGAACGTGCGCGGCCTGTCCACCGAGGTTCGCCAGCGTCTGCAGGCGGCGCGACCGGATACGCTGGGCCAGGCGGCGCGCGTGCCGGGCGTGACGCCCGCCGCGGTGTCGCTGCTGCTGGTTCATCTCAAGCGTCATTCAGCCGGCGCCCGCTCGCAGCTTGCGGGCTGACCTGTCGCGCCCGACAGGGTCGGGATGCGGCACCCGTCAGCATTCCCTGCATTTCGTCAAATCAACGACGCAACTCGCAAAAGAGTTGTGATTGTCTTCATCGTTTGACCGGGAACCCACCTGCTAGGCTGCGTTCCGCGCACCCCGTTCCACTCTCGGTGACACGACGACCATGGTCTGGTTTCTCCTTTTCGCCGCCAGCGTTTTCGCCCTGTACTTCTGGTTTCAGTACCAGGCGCGGCAGCGTGAGGAAAACAGCCCGCTGGCGAGCCATCGCGTCGGTCACAGCCACATCGGAGTAGTGGTCGTGCTCGAACAGGGATTGCAGAACGGCACCGGCCGCGTGCGCCTCGGCAATCGCGAATGGCCCGTCCGTGGCCCGAACCTGCCAGCCGGCGCGAAGGCGCGGGTGACGGGCGTGGATGGAACGATTCTGCTGGTGGATCGGGTGGCGGCGTGAGAGCAGGCCCTAGGTTCTAGGCCCTAGGTTCCAGGCACTAGGCTCTAGTCAGGGTCTCAATCTCCGAGCCTAGCGCCTGGTCCCTGGCACCTTATCTCATCCGCATCCCTGCTCCCTCTTCGCCCGCTCGCTGTTCTGCTGCCACAGCGTTTCTCCCTGCGCTTTCGCCTGCTCCAGCATCGCGGGCGTCTGGCCTTTTTCCAGCATGCCGATCGACTGCGAAAAGACCACGGCGTTCTGGATGTAGGCGTCGCCGGTGCATCCCGCCTCGTTGAGCCGGTCGCCGTAGTACTGCCAGCCGAGCATCTGCGGGCGCGTCAGGCGATTGCCCCACGGCATGCGCATCATCGAAGTGAACGCGAGCGGCTCGCCATCCTTCGCGGCATCGAAACCGAAGGGCGCTGCGCCGCCGGGGTCGGCGGGATGACCGTCGCAGCCGGTGGCCATGCAGTTGGCGAGATCGATCTTGGCACGCGGCAGCGTCAGTCCTGCCTGCTTGAACAGCAGTCGGATGGACGAGACATTTTCCGTGGTCTGTCCACGCTGCACGGCGACCAGGCGCGCCGTCGCGAGTGCCTGAAGCGCGGGCGCGTAGTTCTTGTCCGCCGCCTGCTGCAGGAAGGCTTCGCGCTTCGCCGGATCGCGCGCGAACTGCGCGAGTTCGGTGGCGCTGGCGGGATCGCCTGCCTCCGCCGCCTGGCGCAGGCGCGATTCGATTCCCTGGTAGTCGAACGGCGCCTTGCCGCAGCTCGCACGCGCGCGATCCTGGTAGGCACGCTCGGCATTCAGCACGCCGGCGATGCGCGAAAGCTTTTCCGCCGGCACCAGCGGCGCAAAACGGGCGAGCTGCGCCGGGATGTCGGCCGGTCGTGACTGCGAGATGCGGTTGCACCAGTGCTGGATGCGGACCAGCGCGATGGTCGCAGTGCGATCGCCCGCGGCACTCCGCTCGCTCAGCTGACCGATGCCCGCGTCGGCGGAACCTGCGGCCAGCGATTTCAATGCGTCATCGCCGATGCCGAGGCCGACCAGCAAGCGTTTGTGTGCGACGTACTGCAGGCGCTCGTAGAACGCCGTTTCGTCGGTGGGCGTGACGGAGGACTGCGGTGCGGAGGGTGTCGACTGCGGGGGTGGCGTCGTCGGTTTGGGAATGTCGATGGCGAAGGCGCGAGTGCAAAGGAGCAGCGTGAGGACTGCGAGCGCATTGCCTCGCCGGAATTCTCCGGCGAGGGAAGAAGGACAGGGAGGGGGCCGCGGCGCCACGTCCATCGCCGCTGCTTACGGACCCACCACCAGGTCGTACTCGATCTGCACGTTGCCGGTGAACGTCATCTGGCCGCTCTGATAACTCTCGGCCGCACCCGCCGAGTCGGCCGCCATTGCCATCGTCTTCATGCGCGACATCACGGGCACCGGAACGAAGCCGGAGCTGGCGGAAATCGTGCGGGCTGAACCGAGTCGCGCACCCGCCGCCTTCGCCACGGTTTCTGCATTGAGTCGAGCGTCTTCCACGGCCTTCGCCAGTGCGCTGCGCTCCAGGTCGCGGCGCTTGCTCGATTCCAGGCGCGGATCGCCGAGCTGGTTCACACCGAGATCGGTCGACTTTTCCAGCAGCGTGCCGAGCTTGTCGAGATCACGCAGATCGACTTCCACCTGCCGCGACACGAAGTAGCCGATCAGATTGCGTTCCTTGGCGTTGTTGTCCCAGTTGTACTCGGGCTGCACGCTGATGCGCGTGGCGCGCACGTATTTCTGATCGATCTTCAGATCGCGCGTCAGCTTGAGCACGGCCTCGACGGTCTTGGTCACGTCCGCCCGCGCATCTTCCAGGCGCGGTTTGCGCGACTCGACGCCGAGCGTGACGATGGCCTGATCCGGTTCGGCCTGCACCTCGCCCTGCCCCGAGACGGCGACGATGCGCGGACGTTCTGCGTCGGCCGCGAGCGCCGCGACAGAGAAGACACTCGCGCCGATGGCAAGGCCGAGCGCCGGAAGCAGGTGACGGAATACTCGCTGGTTCATGATGGATCCTTCGTTGTTGCCGAGGGTGCCGCGTGCGCAGCGCCGTTGCAGGTTTGGTCCGTCGCCATCGTTCGTAAGTTCAACGGCGCGCGCAGTATCCGGCGCGATACCGGAAAAATCTGTTGCGGTTAACCCAACAGCGCGGGGATCAGCGTTTGCAGTCCGGATCGGTCCCGTTGCAGCGATTTACCGCGCCCCGACAGGATGGCCTGCAGATCGTTCACGGCGCGTTCGAACTCGTCATTAACGACGACATAGTCGAATTCGTTCCAGTGCGACATGTCGGCGATCGAATCGCGCAGGCGCCGCGCGATGACTTCGTCCGAGTCGGTCTTGCGGTCGCGCAGGCGCCGTTCCAGTTCGGCGCGCGACGGCGGCAGGACGAAAATGGAAATCGCCTGCGGCATGGTGCGACGGATCTGCTGCGCGCCCTGCCAGTCGATCTCCAGCAGCACGTTGTCGCCGGCATCGAGCATCGACTGCACCTGCGCTTTCGAGGTGCCGTAGAAGTTGTCGAAGACCTGTGCGTGTTCCAGGAAGGCTTCCTGCGCAATCATTTCCTGGAACCGGGCCTTGTCGACGAAGAAGTAATCGTGCTCGTCGCGCTCGGTGGCGCGGCGCGGACGCGTCGTATAGGAGATCGAAAAGCGCAGCGCCGGCATGCGCTTCATCACCTCGCGCACCAGCGTGGTTTTTCCTGCGCCGGAAGGCGCCGCAATGACGAACAACTTGCCCTGCATCGTCTCGATGTCCGCTTTCTCATTCCACGTTCTGAATCTGCTCGCGCATCTGCTCGATGAACACCTTCATGTCGACCGCGGCGCGAGTCGTTTCGGTGTCCTGCGACTTGGACGAGAGCGTATTGGCTTCGCGATTCAGTTCCTGCATCAGGAAGTCGAGGCGGCGTCCCGCCGGCTCGGCGGAATCCAGCACGCCGGTGACTTCGTCGAGATGGCCGGCGAGACGATCCATTTCCTCGTCGACATCCATCTTGTGCGCGTACAGCACCAGCTCCTGTTCCAGGCGTTCCGGATCCGGCGTGACACCCATCTGCGAGATCTTCTCGACGATGCGATCGCGCAGGCGCTGCGAAATTTCCGGCAGCCGCGTGCGCACGACCTGGACCTGCGTACGCATGCCGATGCAACGGCTGAGCAGCAGCTCGCGGATGCGCTGACCTTCGCGAAGGCGGGTGTCGTTCAGTTCGGCAAGCGCTTCCTTCATCAATTCCAGGGCTGCGGCCAGGACGGGCTTGCTGTCGATACCCGCGTCGCGAATCACGCCCGGCCAGCGCAGCAGGTCGATGGGATTCAGTGGTGCCGTGTCGGGCAGGCGGTTGCGGACTTCGGCCACGCGTGCGACGAGCGCGTCGAGCAGCGCCGTGTCGATCTCCAGCGATTGCTGTGACGGGCCGCTCGATTTCAGATAGAGATTCGCATCGACCTTGCCGCGACGCAGTGCGGCGGTGATGGTCTGGCGCACGTCGTTGTCGAGCGCTTTGAGATCGTCGGGAAGCCGCAGCGAGATCTCGAGATACCGGTGATTGACCGTGCGCAGTTCACAAACGAGGGTGCCCCACGGACCCTGACGCTCGCGCCGGGCAAAGCCTGTCATGCTGCGGATCATGTAACAGTGAGTTCCTTGAGAATACGAAGGGAATTAAGGCAAAAGCTGGCTTACGTACCCGCGGTTGCCAGTGTATAAAGCGCCGCCAAGTGTAACAGCTTAAAACCAGCCGTCCGGCCCGGAGCCCGCGCTTGCGGATTGAGCATGCAGAAGTCAGCCTGATTGGTGACCGCGAGGACAATCAGGATCGAGTCACCGTCGCGGCCACTGACAAGGCCGCGCTGCTGATCGTCATCGACGGCATGGGCGGGCATTCCGACGGCAGTCGCGCGGCGGATACCGCGCTCAAGAGCCTGCTCGAATCCTTTCAGCAGTCGCCGCAGCCGCTGTTCGATCCGCTCGGCTTCCTGCACCTGTCCCTGAGCCGGGCTCATGACGAGGTGGCGAAACTCGGCAGCGCGCAGAGTCTCGACTCACGGCCCCGCGCCACGATCGCCATCTGCCTGGTGCAGGAAGGCGCCGCGTACTGGGCGCATGTCGGCGACAGTCGCGTGTACTGGATCCGCAATGGCGCCGTGCAGACCCGCACGCGCGATCACAGCCATGTCGAACTGCTGCTGCGCGAAGGCAAGATCACGCAGGACGAAGTCGCGACGCATCCGATGCGCAACTTCGTGGAATGCTGTCTCGGCGGCGATCCGGCCGTTCCCGAAATGTCCATCAGTGGCCGCAACGTGCTGCGTTCGGGCGATGTGCTGCTGCTGTGCTCGGACGGCATCTGGGCCAACCTGCGCGACGAAGACATCGCCGCCTTCTTCAAGGGCGATCCGGAAAATCTGCGTGCCTGGCTCGAAGCGCTGGGCCGCCGTGCCGTCCAGGCATCGGCCCCGTTCAGCGACAACTCCACGGCAGCCGTCCTGCGCTGGCAGGCCGGCTAGATCACCCAGCTAGATCACCGACCGTCCCTATTTGACGGGTCGCGGTTCATACTTGCCGCAGCGACCGGCTGTCCGACGACAGCACGTCAGCATTCACCGAGGTATTCATGAAAAAGCGACCCAGCGGACGTGCCGCTGACGAACTGCGGCCCATCCGGATCACGCGCAACTTCACCCGCCATGCCGAAGGCTCGGTTCTGGTGGAGTTTGGCGACACGCGCGTGCTGTGCACCGCCAGCGTCGAAGAAACCGTGCCGCCGTTCATGCGCAACAGCGGCGGCGGCTGGGTCACGGCGGAGTACGGCATGCTGCCGCGTGCAACGCATACACGCTCGCGGCGTGAAGCGTCCACCGGCAAACAGGGCGGCCGCACGCTCGAAATTCAGCGGCTCATCGGCCGTGCCCTGCGCGCCGTCGTCGATCTGAAGGCACTGGGCGAACGCACCATCACGCTCGACTGCGACGTGCTGCAGGCCGACGGCGGCACGCGCACGGCGTCGATCACGGGCAGCTATGTCGCGCTGGTCGATGCGGTGAACA
>CAYWHG010000018.1:8282-48952 GCA_964457865.1 uncultured Steroidobacter sp. | reverse complement strand
AATATCGGCATTCCCGAACTGTCCGGCCGCGATCTCACCATCGACCTGGCGGGAAAATTCGCGCAGCGCGTCCTGACCCTGCGGCAAGGCGATATTGCGATCAACGACACGCCCGCACGCCTGCACGCCACCGGCACCGCCGCGTTCGATGGCGATTCGCCCACCATCGACGCCAGGGCCGAGTGGACCGATCTGCAGTGGCCGCTCGATGCGACCGCCATGGTGTCGAGCACGCGCGGCGAGCTGACCTTGCGCGGTCCGCTGCCCTATGAGTACGCGGTGAATGCACACGTACTCGTGCCCGCGGCAGTGACCCGGTCGGAAGCGGCCATCGAGGGCGACATGCAGGCCGATGGCGTACTGGATCGCGACCGCCTCGCCATCAATGAGTACACCCTGCAGGCGATCGACGGCACGCTCAGCGGCAGCGGCTCGCTGCAGTTCGCGCCGCCACGTGCGTGGTCGCTGCTGGCGAACGCGGTCGATCTCGATCCCGCGCATATTCACGCGGAATTTCCCGGCGCTGTTTCGTTCAAACTGGAAGCCACCGGCGAAGGCTTCGACAAGCAGGCTTCCTTCAACGCACGTCTCGCAGGCCTGTCCGGCACCTTGCGCGGCGAACGGGTCAGCGGCAATGCGCGATTGCAGCGCGATCGACAGGGCTGGGCGGCTCAGGATGTCGTTCTGCGGATGGGCGACGCGAATCTGTCGGCGAACGGCACCCTCAACCAGCGCATCGATGCAGAAGTGGCATTTCGCGCGCGCTCGCTGCAGACGTTCCTGCCCGACGCCCGCGGCAGCGTGAATCTGACCGCCAGCGCCCATGGTCCCGTCGCTGCGCCGCGTGTCATTGCCAGGATTCAGGCCACCGATCCGGGCTACGCGCAATGGCACGCCGCATCGCTCGATGCAGATTCGGATCTCGATCTCGGCGGACAGAATCCTTCGCGACTGCTGGTCACCGTGCTCGGCATCGGCCAGGAACAGACTGTCCTCGAATCGTTGCGCATCACCGGCGATGGCGTGGCAGCGGATCACAAGATCGATGTTGCAGTCGTGGGCGTCGGCGCTGCCGGCAGTGCGGCACCTCACACGGCGCTGCACATCGACGGACGTTATGCCGATGCCACCTGGTCGGGCACGTTGCAGGCGACCGAAATCGTCGATGGACGCAAGACCGGTGAACCGCTGGTCATGAAAGAGCCGGGCAACTTCGTCGTGTCCAGGGATCGGCTGCTGCTGGAGAAACTCTGCCTCGCGATCGGCAACGGCCAGTTCTGCGCGGACGGCAAGTGGCAGCGCAGCGGCCCCTGGGAAGGCACGGTGTCGGGTTATGAAATTCCCCTCGCCGTCGTGCTGCCGCCGTCGGGTAGCGAAGCGGAGTATTCGGGACGGATCGAAGGACGCGTTCATCTGTCCGGTGCGCCGAATCGACCGTGGCTGCTGGATGCCGGCGCCCGCATCATCGATGCCGCCATCATCTATCGCCCGCCGGGCGCCGAACCTGAAACCCTGAATCTCGGCAACGGCGGTCTGTCCGCCACGGCCAGCGCCGAACGCATCAATTTCTCGCTCGGCGTGCAGGCATTCGAAGACACGTTCCTGTACGCGAACGCACACATGGAACGCAACGGCCGCAACGATCTGATGAATCTGCCGCTGACCGGCGACATTCGCGCACGCGCCGCCGACGCGAACATCCTGCCGATCCTGTTCGCGGAGGTCGACAACGCGGCGGGCCTGCTGACGGCCA
This sequence comes from uncultured Steroidobacter sp., assembly GCA_964457865.1. Lineage (GTDB taxonomy): Bacteria > Pseudomonadota > Gammaproteobacteria > Steroidobacterales > Steroidobacteraceae > Steroidobacter. The sequence continues at coordinate 47,199 of CAYWHG010000018.1, read as the reverse complement.
ACATCGATGTACGCGGCACGCTGGCACAACCCGAAGTAGCCGGGCGTATCGAGCTGAGCAACGCCGCGCTCGATTCCTATCGCGTCAACCTGGCGTTGCGCCAGCTCAATCTGATTGCCGACCTCGCGAACAATGGGCTCAATTTCAGCGGCTCCGGGTTGGCGGGCGAAGGCAGGCTGCAGGTCGACGGAAAATTTGCGTGGGTCGACGGTGCGCTGCGCGGCAACCTGAACCTCAACGGCCAGAATCTTCTGGTGGCCGATCTGCCCGAATACCGTGTCGTGGCGTCGCCCGATCTGAAGTTCCTCATCGACGGGCAGAACATCAATGTCGCAGGCGATGTCGTCATCCCCGAAGCCAGCATCAAGCCGGTGAATCTCGGCGGCGCAGTCCAGGTGTCCGACGACGCGCACTACGTCGGCGAAACGGAGGCCGAGCAACAGGGGCAGTACATCGTGCGCAGCGAAGTGCGCGTGACCATGGGCGACGACGTGCGGGTCGACGCCTTCGGCCTGCAGGGCCGCATTGTCGGCGGTGTCGGTACGACCGTGCGTACGGGCGACACGCCAGTCGGGCGTGGCGAGTTGAGCGTGGCCGATGGCCGCTACGAGGCCTACGGCCAGAAGCTCGACATCTCGCGCGGGCGGCTGCTGTTCGATTCCTCGCCGCTGGAAGATCCAGGTCTCGACATCGAAGCGCAGCGCAAGATCGAGAACATCAAGGTCGGCCTCAATGTGCGCGGCACGCTGAAGGATCCGCGTCTCACGTTCTTCTCCGAGCCTTCCATGCCGCAGACCTCGATCATGTCGTACCTGCTGGTCGGCAAGGGCATCGACGACATGCAGAGCGGCGATGCCGCGACGATGAGTTCGGCCAAGGACGCGCTCACCCTGCAGGGCGGCGGCCTGCTCGCCTCGCAACTGGGGCGACGCATCGGCCTGGAGGAAGTCGGCGTCGAGAGCACGACCAGTTCCGCGGGTCAGACCAACACTTCGCTGGTGCTCGGCAAATTCCTGTCGCCGCGCCTGTTCATCAGCTACGGCATCTCGCTCACGGAATCGATCAACACCTTCAAGCTGCGCTACACCATCAGCGACAAGTGGATTCTGAAAATGGAAGCAGGGGAAGTGCAGAGCGCGGATGCGGAGTACACGATTGAGAGATAGTGATCGGGTGATGAGGTGATGAGGTGATGACGCAAGAGGTGAGAGTCTCTATTCTTGCTCCATCACCTCATCACCTCATCACTTCATCACTTCATCACCCGTTCATGCCAACCCCAGCCTGGTTCAGCAAGGCCATTGAGCATCCCACGCAATCGCACTTCGTCGAGGTCGACGGCACGGCGATTCATTACCTCACGTGGAACGCGCAGGAAACGAGCAAGCCCGGCCTGATGCTCGCCCACGGCTTTCGCGCCCACGCGCGCTGGTGGTCGTTCATTGCACCGTACCTGACGGATCGCTTCCGTGTCTTCGCACTCGATTTCGCCGGCATGGGCGACAGCGGCAGCCGCGCACGCTACAGCCCGGAGCTGTTTACTCAGGACATCATCGGCGTCCTTGACGACGCCGGACTCGAACGGGTGACGCTGATCGGGCACAGCTTCGGCGGCTCGCGCGTCCTCAGTACCTGCGCCGCCCATCCGCAGCGGGTCGAGCGCGCGATCGTGATCGACAGCTACATTCCCCTGCCGGAATTCCCGCGGCGCGAACGCCTGCCCGATCTGCCGCAGCAGAAAAAAATCTATCCGACCTACGAAGCGGCACGCGCGCGCTTCAAGCTCGTGCCCGAACACAACTGCGCCACGCCGTGGGTGCTGGACTATGTCGCACAGCACTCCATGAAACAGGTCGATGGCGGCTGGACCTGGAAATTCCACGAAGGCTACGCGCGAATGACGGACGACCCCGCCGCCGAGGCCGCACACAACGCCGCAATCATCGAGAAAGTATCGATGCCCGTCAGCGTGATCTACGGCGATCAGAGCACCGTGATGCCGAAGCCGCTGGCCAGGGCCTTCACTCGCCGTTTGCCGCAAGGCCACGGCCCGATCGAGATTCCCGAATCGCATCACCATGTGCTACTCGATCAGCCGCTGTCGCTGGTGTCGGCGCTGCGGGCGGTACTCTGCGACTGACGGAAGAACCGGAAAGGAGCAATGGCCGCAAAAGGCACAAAGAACGCAAAAGGGAAAGAAGAGCAAGTACATGACCCGGTCTTTCTGACCTTGCGCCTTTTGCGCCTTTTGCGGCCATTCCCGCTCTTCATCCGGCCGCGTTCTTTGCGGTTACTCCCACTCCTCGTCTAATCAAACTCCGTCGCCCACTCCCGATGCACATGATGTTCGTACATCCGATGGATCTGTTTCGCGGTCGAGCGTCCCGTCGATAGCTCGGGCAGTGCATCGAGCGGAAAAAATTCCACGCCGTCGGTTTCGTGACTCAGGCGCGGTGCACCGCCAGTGATTTCGCAGATGAAGAACGCCTTCCAGGAGTGGAACAGGTACGGCGGATGATCGTGCAGGTTGCGGTCGTACACGGCCGCCAGCTTCACGGCGCGCGCGGTGAAACCGGTTTCCTGCTCGATCTCCTTCTCGATGGCCTGCGAGGGCGTGTCGTTGATGTCGGCCCAGCCGCCGGGCAGTGTCCACAGGCCGTCGATGGTCTCGCGCACCAGCAATACCTGGCGGTCGCGGAAGATCGCACCGCGCACATCCATCTTCGGCGTCGCGTAGCCGTCTTCGACGAACCAGGTCCGGCGCAACTGTTCTGCGGATATGTCCGATTCCGCAGCCAGCAGCCCGGTCGCGATCTCGACGATTTCGCGATAGCGCTCGCGATCGTATTCCTCGCGTGTGAAATGCAGACCGGACTGCGCCAGCGCCAGCAGGCGGCGGGCGTGATCGAGTGACGTAGGCATGAACGGACGCTCGCTGATCGATTCCCGGGTCGAGCAAACCACAGGCACACGGGCGCTGCAAACGCCGCAGCGCCGCCAGCCTCATCGATTGCACTACGACTGCATTGCGTTTTTTCCGGATCTCCGTTGACTGGCCCTGCAGCCGCATTTGTCCCTCGCCGCTCGACAGCCGACATAACGCTTGCGCCTGAAGCGTCTGTCCGAAGATAGCCGCGCCGTCCGTGTTCCGGGCGGGCGTCTACAGAATCGGCATTGAAGAAAAGGGGAATGAGATGGTGAACGGCAGAATTCCGACGTCGGCCCTCCTGCTCGGCGTGGCATGCAGTGGACTGATCAGCAGCACAACCTGGGCCCAGGCGGAAACGGATGGCAGCACGCTCGTCGAAGTCGTCGTCACCGCCCAGCGACGGTCGGAACGGATCGAAGACGTGCCGATGTCGATCAATGCCTTCGACCAGAACACGCTCAAGGATCTGGCCATCAACTCCACCGACGATCTGCAGTTCGCCACGCCGGGCATCGTCAATACCATGACCTCGGGCGACGGCATCTCGGCGATCTACATTCGCGGTGTCGGCACGGGTTATTCCGGACCCGGTCTGGAAGGCAGCGTCGCGGTGTATGTCGACGATGTGTATCTGCAGACCCAGACCTCATCGGCACAGAGCGCCATCGACGTCGCCCAGATCCAGGTATTGAAAGGTCCGCAAGGCACGCTCTATGGCCGCAATGCGACCGGCGGTGCCGTGATCGTCGAAACCAACGACCCGGTGCTGGAAGAGTTCGATGGCAGCGTGCAGCTCGGTTACGGCAACCTCGACTGGATGCGCGGCGAAGCCATCGTCAACCTGCCGGTGTCGTCCACCGTTGCATTGCGGTTCGCGGGATTTCTCGAAGAGCGCGACGGCTATGTGAGCAATGTCGCTGTTCCGGGCTTCGAAGATGGCGGCGTCGGTTCCGGCAGCACCTACGGCGGACGCCTGAAGGCACTGTGGCAGCCCAGCGAGAATTTCCGCACCGTCGCCAAGATCGAATACGACCGTCGCAATGGCAACGGCGCGATGCACAGCCTGCGCATCAACCCGGATGGCACACCCACCGCGCTCGGCTTCGACGAAACCTCGCAGTCGCCGAATCGCGAAGGCGGCGGTGGCGACGATACCGAGTCGATGCTCGGCTCGCTGCGGGTCGAATACTCGTGGGACATCTGGCAGGTCAGCAACACGCTCGCGTATCGCGAAGCATCGTCGTTCGGCTGCACGGACAACGACGGGGTCGTGGAGGAGCTGCTGTACTTCTGCCTGGTCTCGCACCGCAGCCCCAACCCTGGCACGGCGGACGGCAAGGTGGACAAGACGCTCACCAACGAGCTGCGCTTCACCTCGGAGAGCGACGGACCGGTGGACGTGGTCGCGGGCGCATTCTTCGAGCGCAATCACGCCCGCTTCGCCGGCCGGATCGGAGGTGCCTTCTTCGGCGGCACCACGCCGACCTTCGACAACCGCGACGAACTCACGGCCTACTCCGCCTACGTCGATCTGAACTGGCAACTGACCGACGCACTCAAGCTGACCGGCGGCCTGCGCTACACGCACGAAGACAAGGAGCACAACGTCACGCTGGACCAGGATGCGATCGACCTGATGGGCGGCACCGCGCCGGTCTATGACGAAGACGAAACCAGCTTCGAGAATGTCTCGCCGCGCCTGGTGTTGTCGTACGACGCCGGCGCGATGAACTACTACGTCAGCTACAACGAGGGCTTCAAGAGCGGCGGCTTCAACAGTCCGGCACTGACGATCGATCCGCCGCTGGATCCGGAAAAGATCGACGCCTACGAAATCGGCGCAAAGTACCGCTCCGGCGACGGGCGCATGAGCCTGTCGAGCGCGATCTTCTATTACGACTGGAGCGATGTGCAGGTGGCGTTCATCACCGGCGGCGGTGCCGGCATTCAGCAGCAGAACGCGGCAGGCGCGGAGAACTACGGCGCCGAGCTGAATCTCAACTGGGCACCGGCGGACGACTGGCGCGTGAACGCGGGCGTGGGCTACACGCATGCCCGCTTCACCAACTTCCCGCAGGCCGCCGTCTACAACCTGATCGGCGGCACGCTGACCGCCGACGCCGAGGACCTCAGGGGCCGGCCGGTCCCGCAGTCGCCCGATATGACAGTGAACGCCAGCGTCACTTATCGATTCGATCTGCCCTCCAGCTGGAGCGGCAATGTCACGGCCGCTGGCCGTTATTCCTCCGATTACGATTTCAGCGCCGGCGCGGGCGGCGAACTGCGCGCCAGCCACCAGGACGCGCTGACGCTGGTCAATCTCACCGGCAGCTTCCGGCCCGGCAGCGGCACGTATGAGATCGGCTGGTTCGTGGCGAATGCACTCGACGAAGAGTTCTACGAGCTGATGTCGACCGGCACGACGGGCGTGTATGTCACACCGTCGGCGCCGCGCACCTATGGCGCGACGGTGCGCTGGTTCTTCTGACCTGCATCGCGGCGGCAGTGGGATCCACCACTGCCGCTGCGCTACCCTGCCGCGATGAGCAATTCGATTCCGGATCCGGTTCCCGTCCCCCATGCCGAGTTGTCGCCCGATGCACTCCGCGGGGTGATCGAATCCTTCGTGCTGCGCGAGGGCACGGAATACGGCGCACGCGATTACTCGCTCGAAGAAAAAGTCGCGCATGTCATGCGGCAGCTCGAACGCGGCGAGGCGCGCATTCTTTTTTATCCGGTCACCTCGACGATCGACATCGTTGTGATCGATCGGAACAACAAAGAATAGTCGCCGCAAAAAGACGCAAGGCAGAGAAACGATCGGGGCTCTTCTTTTTGCGTCCTCTTGCGCGTTTTTGCGGCCATTCTCTTCTATCATCACGCGCCGCCGCCGCGCCGTGACTCATGAATACCCGCGCAACCGCGCCCTCCGCCTCCCAGACCGATGTCCGCGGCCTGTCCGCTGCGGCCGGCGCATTCTTCATCTGGGGCTTGTTGCCGCTTTATCTGAAGCTGCTGCAATCCGTTCCCGTATTGCAGGTGACGGCGCACCGTCTGGCCTGGGGCTGCATCTTCGCTGTCGGCTGGCTGATCGTGCGCAAGGAACTCGGCAATGTCGCGGTGGCACTGGCTGACCCGCGGGTGCGCTGGCGTCTGTTCATCAGCGCGGCGCTGATCAGCATCAACTGGATCACCTACGTCTGGGGTATCGCCAACAATCGGGTGGTGGAAACGAGCCTCGGCTACTTCATCAATCCGCTGGTGAATGTCGTACTCGGCGTGGTTCTGCTGTCGGAGCGGCTCAATCCGGTGCAATGGCTTGCCGTGGGTATCGCTGCTGCGGGTGTCTCGTACCTCACCTGGAGTGCAGGGCAACCTCCCTGGATCGCACTGATGCTCGCGTTTTCCTTCGGTCTGTATGGATTCGTGCGGAAAGTCGTGCAGGTCGATGCGCTGGCGGGCTTCGGTGCGGAAACACTGCTGCTGTTGCCGCTCGGTCTCGGCTATCTGATCTGGTGCGAAATCGCAGGCACCGGCGTCATCGCACACACCGGCCTTGGAACTGATCTGCTGCTGGCGCTCGGCGGACCGCTCACGGCGATCCCGCTGGTGTTGTTTGCCTACGGTGCGCGGCGCATTCCCTACTCGACCGTCGGACTACTGCAATACATCGGCCCCACCCTGCAGCTCCTGCTGGCGGTGCTGGTCTTTCGCGAACCGTTCGAGGGTCCACGCGTCGTGGGCTTCGCGCTGATCTGGTCGGCCCTGGCAATTTATGCAGTCGACGGGGTCTGGCGGAACAGGAAGCTTCTGGCCGGCTAGCTGATCGCGAAGAGGTGTTGACACACTCTGCATATTTATGCAGAGTACGCGCGTTTTTATGCAGATGACTTCTGACCGTCAACCGTCAACGGACCACCGTCAACCGCGCTAGCCATGGCCGCCGACATCCGCCAATCCGTTTCCCGCCGCGCCGCGATCGTCCGGATCATCCGGGAGTCGACCGTGCGCAACCAGGAAGAGCTGGTGAAGGCGCTGCATAAACATGGCATCGAGGCGACGCAGTCGAGCGTCAGCCGCGACCTGCGCGAACTGGGCGTGGCCAAGGCGGGCGATCACTACATCCTGGCCGCGGAAGAGCCGCTGCCGTCGAATCATTTCGCCGCGGTCGCCGGGTTCGTTCTCGGCGTGCGCACCGCGGGCGACTCGCTGACCGTCGTCAAGACGACCACCGGCACGGCGCAGAGCGTCGCGGTGGCGGTCGACAAGTCCGACTGGCCCGAAGTCGTGGGGACGATTTCCGGCGACGACACCATTTTCATCGCGACCGAAGATGCCCGCGCCCAGCGCAAGCTGCGCGAGCGTCTGCGCGAAAACTTCAGGATCTGAATCAGCCCCTCCCCACCCTCCCCCGCGGAGCGGGGGAGGGAAAATAGATATGACTCCCCCGCGGAGCGGGGGAGGGACAGAATTTTTTGAATCGAGCAACGAGACCATGACCGATACGCTTCCCGCCGGCTCCGAACCCATCCTGCTCGCCTTCTCGGGCGGCCTCGACACGTCCTTCCTCGTGCCGTGGCTGAAGGACAACTACGACCGTCCGATCATCACGGTCACCGTCGATACCGGCGGTATCGATGCCGAGGCGGCGAAGGTGCTGGATCAGCGTGCACGCGCGCTCGGTGCACAGGACCACGTCCTCGTCGAAGCCAAGCAGGGCTACTTCGATCAGGTGCTGAAGTACCTGATCATCGGCAACATCAAGCGCGGCCAGATGTATCCGCTGTGCGTCGGCGCCGAGCGCGTCATGCAGGCCCAGACGATCGCGGAATACGCGCGCAAGATCGGCACGAAGGTGGTCGCGCATGGCTGCACCGCGGCGGGCAACGATCAGGTGCGGTTCGAAGTCGCGCTGCGCACGCTCGCACCGGAGCTGACCATCCTCGCGCCGGTGCGCGACAAGGCGTTCAAGCGGCCCGAACAGCTCAAGTACCTCGAAGACCGCAAGCTGACGGTGCCGCCGTACGGCGCCGCCTACTCGGTGAATCGCGGCCTGTGGGGCGTGACCATCGGCGGCAAGGAAACGCTGACCTCGGAGGGCAGCATTCCCGATCATGCCTGGGTGCTGTCGAAGGACGCGTTCGCGAAGCCGAGTGCGCCCGAGTCGCACACGATCGGTTTCGAGCAGGGCGTACCGGTCAGCCTCGATGGCGCGAAGCTCGGCCCCGTCGCCGTGATCGAGAAGCTGGAAACCATCGGCGCGAAGTTCGGCATCGGCCGCGGCATCCACCTGGGCGACACCATCATCGGCACCAAGGGCCGCGTGGCGTTCGAAGCGCCGGCCGCCGAGGTGCTGATCAGCGCGCATCGCGAGCTGGAAAAACTGGTAATGACCGGTCGGCAGCAGCGCATCAAGGAGACGGTGGCAGGCCCGTATGGCGATCTGGTGCACGAGGGGCAGCATCTCGACCCGGTGTGCCGCGACATCGAGGCGCTGTTCGTGAATTCGCAGGCGCGCGTCACCGGCGAGGTGAAAGTGCTGTATCGCCCCGGCAATGCCTTCGTCGAAGGCGTGACCTCGCCGTACTCGATCATGGCCGCCTCGAAAGGCGTCTATGGCGAAGCGGCCGGCGAATGGACGGCCGCGGATGCGCTCGGTTTCTCGAAGATGGTCGGCCTGCCGGGGATGTTCTGGACGAGGGCGGGCAAGGGACATTAGCCAACTCTTGCGTCATCACTTCATCACCTCATCACGAGATCACTGCAAAACCATGAAGACTGTCGTTGTCGACAAGGTCGCTTCCATCACCCAGGCGCTGAATCTGGGGCGTGAACTGCGCGTCGCCACCACGGACATTCCGTGTGACGAAGGCGTGGTGCTGGTCGTGGAAGTCCTGACCAACAAGTCGACCTACAACACGCTCGAACTGACCAGCGGCCGCATGGCCAAGGTCGCGAAGGGCGACGTCATCGTCGGCGCACTCGGGCATCGGCAGGCGCTGTTCGGCTACTCGGGCCACCTGCCGGAGTCCGTGAAGGAAGGCGACATCATCCAGGTGCTGAACATCGGCGGCGTGCTGGGCATGTGCGATTCGGCGAATCCCGAGAAAGGCCGGCCGTTCGATGCGCGCGTAATCGGCGTCGTCCTGCAGTTCCCGTACCTCGGCGAACGCATCGGCGTGCCGGCGCGCGTCGGCTATCGTCGTCTCGACTACAACTGCACCGTGAACACCCGCAACGTACCGGTCGTCGCGCTCGTCGGCACCTGCATGGAAGCGGGCAAGACGGCCGCGGCCTGCGTGATCGTTTCGCGCATGCGCCATCGCGGCCTGAACGTGCATGCGTTCAAGGCGACGGGCGTCTCGCTGCGGCGTGACATCCTGGCGATGGAAGATGCGGGCGCACGCCGCAGCATGATCTTCACCGATCTGGGTGTCGTGACGACCACGGCCAAGACCGGCCCGGCGATCACCCGCGCGCTGCTGACGGAAATGGCCGAAGGCGAACCCGACGTGATCATCTTCGAACTGGGCGACGGCATCCTCGGCGCCTACGGCGTCGAAGCTATCCTGTCGTCCCCGGACATTCGCGATTCGCTGACCAGCGTCGTGCTGTCGGCCAACGATCCGGTGGCGGCGTGGGGCGGCGTGAAGCTGCTGCGCGAGCAGTTCGGCATCGAACCGTCGGTGGTGACGGGCCCGGCAACCGACAATGCGGTCGGCGTCAACATCATCCGCGACAAGTTCGGCGTGCCGGCATTCAACGCCATCACCGATGGCGCGGCGCTGGGCGATCGCGTGATCGAGTCGCTAAACCTGGCGCCGAAAGCGGCGGCGGTCGGGGCGACCGAGTAAGCGGACGCACCTACGGGATGTCATCCCCGCGCAGGCGGGGATCCATCCGGCTCGACAGACAAGATGGATTCCCACCTGCGTGGGAATGACGGAGTGAAGAAGGAAATGACCCAGAAGATTCCAGCGATCGTCCTCGGCGGCACCGGCTACGTGGCCGGCGAACTGCTGCGCCTGCTCGCCGCGCATCCGCTGGTTGAAGTGAAGGCGATTCTTTCCGACAGCCAGCCCGGCGAGTCGGTGGCGAAGTCGTTCCCGCATCTCGCACCCGTGTACGCGGATCTCAAGTTTTCTAGCCTGGAACAGATCAAGGAACTGGTCGGTTCGCTGTCGCAATCCGCGATCGTCTCCGCTGCGCCGCACGGCGTGGCCGCGGCGCTGATCGACGAACTGCTGAAGGTGGCGGAAGCGAAAGGCACCCAGCCGCGCGTCGTCGATATCTCCGCCGACTATCGCTATTTGACGGCCGGCGCGTACGAGGCCGTGTACAAACACGCGCATGGTGCGCCATCGCGGCTCGCGCAATTCACCTGCGCGGTGCCGGAACATCTCGACACGATCTCGACGCCGCATGTGGCGCATCCCGGCTGCTTCAGCACCGCCGTCCTGTTGTCGAGCGTGCCCCTGCTGAAGCTGGGACTGGCCGAGCCGCGCCTGTTCGTCAGCGGCATCACGGGCAGCACGGGCTCGGGCCGCACGCCGGTTGCCGGCACGCATCATCCGCAGCGTCAGAGCGATCTGTACGCCTACAACCCGCTGTCGCACCGGCACACGCCGGAAATCACGGCGCTGGCGCAGGCGGCCAGCGATGTGGCGGCCGAGTTCAGTTTCGTGCCGCATTCGGGCCCGTTCGCACGCGGCATCCACGTCACCGTGCAGGCGACGGCGAAGCGCGCGCTCAAGACGGCTGACGTCGTCGAGGGCCTGAAGCAGTTCTATGCCGGCCGGCCGTTCGTGCGCGTCAACGCCGAGATGCCGCACATCAAGGATGTGGCGACCAGCAACTACGCCTTCCTGAGCGGCGCCGCCAACGGCAGCACCGTCGTCGTGACCTGCGCGATCGACAACCTCACCAAGGGCGCGGCCGGCGGCGCGATACAGTGGCTGAATCGCCTCTTCGGCTTCGAAGAAACCACCGGGCTGCTGACACCGGCGCCGGGCTGGACATGAAGAGGAAGGGGGTAGTGATCAGGGGATAGGGGATAGAAAATCCGCGAATCCTGTTCTGACTATCCCCTACCCCCCCGTTCACTATTCACTGGTCGCACTTATGAGCAACGTCGTTCAGTTGAGAGATCCGAGACAGCCTGCGGCGCCGCTGCGGGACTATCTGGCACCCGTATTTGCGCAGTTCCCGCTGGAAGTGGTCGATGCGCAGGGCGTGTACCTGCACACGCCCGATGGCCGCAAAGTGCTGGACCTCTACGGCGGTCACGCCGTGGCCGCGCTCGGCTACAACCATCCGCGCTGGGTCGAAGCACTGACGAATCAGGCGCGCCAGCTCTGCTTCCAGAGCAATGCGGTGCCGCTCGACGTGCGTCGTCGTGCCGCGGAAAAGCTCGCGAAGTTCTGCGGGCTCGGGCTCGACACGATCTTCTTCGTCAACTCGGGCGCGGAAGCGAACGAAAACGCGCTCAAGCTGGCGTTCAAGATGACGGGCGGCACGGAAGTGATCGCCGTCGAAGGCTCGTTCCATGGCCGCACCGCCGCTGCGGGCGCCATCACGTGGGGCGCCGAGAAGAAGTGGTACGGCTTTCCCAACAAGCCGTTCGATGTGAAGTTCATCAAGCCGTCGGATGCCGACAAGCTCGCGACGCTGATCAATGACAAGACCGCCGCCGTCATCGTCGAGCCCGTGCAGGGCGTCGCCGGTGCGCTCGATCTGCCGCAGGAATTCCTGCAGGCGCTGCGCACGCGCTGCAGTGAGAACGGCTCGATCCTGATCTTCGACGAAGTGCAGTGCGGCGTCGGCCGCACCGGCTATCCGTTCGCCGCGAACATGTACGGCATCACGCCCGACATCATCACGACGGCCAAGGCGCTCGGCGCGGGCTTCCCCGTGTCCGCCGTGCTGGTCGCCGATCACGTCGCCGAGTACATGAAGATCGATTCGCTCGGCACCACGTTCGGCGCCGGCCCGATGGCCTGTGCCGTGGTCGAAGCTGTCATCGACGTCATCGAATCCGAAAAGCTGCTCGACAACGTCCGGGCGCGCTCGGCGGAAATCCGCGAGAAGTGCGTCGTCGGTCCGGTGGTCGGCACGCAGGGCGCCGGCCTGCTGCTCGGCCTGCGCACCTCGCGTCCCGCGAAGGACGTGCAGGCCGAACTGCTCAAGCTCGACATTCTCACCGGCACCAGCGGCGATCCGAACGTGGTACGCATCCTCGCGCCGTTCGTGCTGGGCAGCGAGCATGTGGAGCAGTTGGCCGAGGCGCTGAAGCGCATTGGAAAGTGATGAAGTGATCAGGTGATGGAGTGATGACGCAAGAGACTCGATGCGCACGTCCATCCCGGCATTCACCATTCACGCTCTGACCTGATCACCTCATCACTTCATCACCTGATCACTACAACAATGAACCGCTTCCTCGATCTGGCCGATTTTCCGCGCGAGCACGTCAAGGACCTGCTCGGTCTTGCCTCGCGACTGCAGCAGCATCCGCAGCCGCAGGCGCTCGCGGGCAAGGTGCTCGGGCTGCTGTTCCTGAATCCGTCGCTGCGCACGCTGGCGTCGTTCCAGAGCGCGATGATGCGGCTCGGCGGCACGTCCGTCGTCATCACGCCGGGCCAGGGCACCTGGCAGATGGAAACGCGCTCGGGAGCCGTCATGAATGGCGCGGCGGCCGAACACGTGCGCGAGGCGGTGCCGGTGCTTGCCTCCTATTGCGACGCCATCGGTATCCGCATGTTTGCCGAGGGACGCAACCTCGGCGCGGATCTCGCGGAAACCGGCTTCAGGATGATGGCGGATCTGTGCGACAAGCCGCTCGTCAACATGGAATCCGCCGTCAATCATCCGTGTCAGGCATTGGCGGACTGGCACACGATGGATGAACTGCGCGTTCCCGAGCGCGGCAAGTTCGTGCTGAGCTGGGCGAATCATCCGCGCGCGCTGCCGCTCGCCGTGCCTGCCGCGACCGTTCACATGGCCGCGCAGCGCGGCATGGAGGTGGTCGTGTTGCGGCCTGATGGGTTTGCGCTGCCCGATCACATCATGGACAAGGCCCGGGCTGCGGCCAAGGCGTCGGGCGGTGCGGTTCACGAAACCAGCGATCGCAATGAGGCGCTGCAGGGCGCGCATGTGATCTACGCGAAGGAATGGGGTTCGCCGCAGCACTACGGCGACGCCGAAGCGGAAACGCGCCTGCGCGAATACCTGGGCGACTGGTGCATCAAGGAAAGCTGGTTCAAGACCGCGGATCCGGACTGCCACTTCATGCATTGCCTGCCGGTACGGCGCAATGTCGCCGTGGCCGACGAAGTGCTCGATGGCCCGCGCAGCGTCGTGATCCGCGAAGCGTTCAATCGAATGGTGGTGCAGATGGCGGTGCTTTATCGCCTCTTGCGAGGCTAGGCCCTAGTTACTAGGCCCTAGGTACTTGATGAAGTCCGATGATTTTTCCGACTAGAGCCTGGCGCCTAGAACCTTCTTCCTTACTGAGGTAAAACTCCCGTGCTCCGAACCGATCCTTCCATTGCCGTCCGCGCGCTGCGCAGCGCCGCGCCGTACATCCGCATGTACAAGGGCAAGGTGTTCGTCATCAAGGCGAGCGGTGGCGTATTCGCCGATACGGCTTCGACGCGGACGCTGATCGAACAGGTCGCGATCCTGCATCAGGTGGGGATCCGGGTCGTGCTGGTGCACGGCGGCGGTCCGCAGCTCACCCAGATCCAGGAAAAGCTCGGCATCAAGCCGCAGATGATTGCGGGCCGGCGCGTGACCGACGAGAAGTCGATCGAAGTCACCAGCATGGTGCTGAACGGGCTGGTGAACACGCAGATTCTCGGCATCTGCCGCGAGCTGGACATTGCCGCGGTCGGCGTCAGCGGCGTGGACGCCGGCCTGGTGCGCGCACACAAGCGTCCGCCGGTGACAGTCGAAGGCAATGTCGTCGACTACGGCTTCGTCGGCGACATCGATCTGATCGATGCGAAAGTGCTGCAGCAACTGCTCGACGACGGTCTGATGCCGGTCGTGAGCCCGGTGTCGGCGGACGACTCCGGCCAGTTGCTCAACATCAATGCCGATACGGTCGCCGCCGCGATCGGCGGTGCGCTGAAGGCCGAGAAGCTGATGCTCTGCACCGGCGCGCCCGGCATTCTCGAATCGCTGGACGATCCGCGCTCGATCATTTCCTACACGGACCTGGCTGGTCTGCAGCGTCTCAAGGATCAGGGCAGCCTCAAGGACGGCATGCTGCCGAAGGCCAAGGCGATCGAGGATGCGATCCGCGGCGGCGTGCGTCGCGTGCACGTCACTTCCTACAAGTCGCCCGACAGCATCCTCGCCGAAGTCTTCACCAACGAAGGCACCGGCACGCTGGTGGTCGAGAACATCAGCGCGCTGTCGAAGGCCGAGCAGCAGGCGGGATGAGGGGCCAGGCCCTGGGTGCCAGGCTCTAGCAAGAGAGACGGAAATTCAGATGTACTTCTCATTCATACCTGGTGCCTGCGGCCTAGCGCCTAGCGCCTCTCGTCATGGAGTCTCTCCATGACGAGACTTTGGGACAAGGGCGCCCCGCTCGACGACCGCGTCCTGCGCTACACGGCCGGCGACGATCACGCGCTGGACAACCGGCTCGTCGCCTACGACGTGCGCGCCTCCATCGCTCACGCCGAGATGCTGAATGTCCAGGGACTGCTGTCCTCTGCCGATCTCACCGCGATTCGCGACGGGCTGAATGCCATCGCCGCAGAGCATGCGCGCGGCGACTGGCGGGTGGTACTCGAACACGAGGATGGCCAGACCGCACTGGAGAACCTGCTGACTGCCCGCATCGGCGACGCCGGCAAGCGCGTGCATCTCGGGCGTTCGCGCAACGATCAGGTGTTGACGGCATTGCGCCTGTACCTGCGCGATGCCATCGATGAATTGCAGGGCGGCGTTACTGCCGTCGCCGATGCACTCGACCAACTCGCGCAGCGTGAAGGTGACGTGCAGTTGCCGGGCTACACGCACATGCAGCAGGCGATGCCGAGTTCGGTTGCCTGGTGGGCCGGCGGCTTCGCCACGGAATTGCGCGACGATGCTGAAGCACTGGCCGGCGTGCAGCGCCGGGTGCAGAAGAGTCCGCTCGGATCCGCCGCGGGCTACGGTTCGCCGAACCTGCCGATCGATCGCGAGGATACGCGCAAGCGCCTCGAATTCGCGTCAGTGCACAATCCCGTCACCGCCGTGCAGCTCTCGCGCGGCAAGGGCGAAGCGCAACTGCTGTTCGAGATCGCGATGGTAATGCAGGACGTCGGCCGCCTGTCGTCCGACCTGATGCTTTTCTACACGCAGGAATTCTCGTTCGTCGAATTGCCCGATGCCTTCACGACGGGCTCATCGATCATGCCGCAGAAGCGCAATCCCGACGTGTTCGAACTGATCCGCGGCCGCACCGCGACCGCACAGGCCTGCCTGTTCGAAGTCATGGGCATCGTCGCCAAACTGCCCTCGGGCTATCAGCGCGATCTGCAGCTCATCAAGGTGCCGCTGTTCCGCGGCATCGATCTGTGTCTCGATACGCTGGCCATCCTGCCGTCCGCGCTCGCGGGCGTGCGCTTCCGCAGGGATCGCATCCGGCTCGATCCGTCGATTCATGCGGCGGCGGAGGCGAATGAGCTGGTGGTGAAGGAAGGGATTCCGTTTCGCGAAGCGTATCGGCGGGTGGGAGAGAAGCTGAAGAAAGGGGGTAATGACTAGTGAGCAGGGGGTAGTCAGAACCGCGCGCGCAGCGTCTCTCTCTGCCCTTTGATCTCTGCATGTCCTTCCCACACTCCGACTACCCCCTACCCCCTGATCACTACCCCCTTCCCACATGATCTGGTTCCAACCCACCACCGTCGAGCAGGCCCGTGCGCTGTGCATCGGCATGCCGAAACATATCGGCATCGAGTTCACCGAGATCGGCGACGACTTCATTCGCGCGCGCATGCCGGTAGACGATCGCACGCGTCAGCCGTTCGGTATCCTGCACGGCGGCGCTTCGGTTGCGCTCGCCGAAACACTGGGCAGCACTGGCGCCGGCCTCGTGATTGATCGCACCAAGTACCGCGGCGTCGGGCAGGAAATCAACGCGAACCACGTGCGTGCCATCAAGGAAGGTTTCGTCATCGGTACGGCGCGGCCGCTGCATCTCGGCCGGCGCAGCCACGTGTGGGAAATCCGCATTGCCGATGAGCAGGATCGGCTGGTCTGCATTTCGCGCATCACTATGGCGATTCTCGACATCGCGTAGACGCTCCTTCCGATCTACAGGCGTGACGCCGTTGGCTATACTGCGGCGATGCACACAGCACTGATCCGATTCGCCTGCCTGTCGCTGCTCGCGGTCGCCGCGCTGCAGGGCTGCGGCCAGAAAGGCCCTCTGTATCGGCCGGCCGATCAGGCACAGACGGTCGGCGAAGAATCCACCACGAACGGCAAGAAGAAGTCCGCACCGGTGCTGCCGCCAGCACCGCAAACCCAGAAAGTCCCGACGCCGACCGACCCGGCGACACCGCCCTCGGTGGATCCCGACCGACCTGCCAACCCGCCGCCGGGCAATTGAGCATGAGCGACCGTCGCAAGCTCGTCCTGGTCGACGGATCGTCGTACCTGTATCGCGCCTTTCACGCCCTGCCGCCGCTGAGCAATTCGCGCGGCGAACCGACCGGTGCCGTGTTCGGCGTGATCAACATGCTGCAGAAACTGCTCAAGGAAGAATCGCCGCAGCTCGTCGCCGTCGTGGTCGATGCCCCGGGCCGGACATTTCGTGACGATCTGTTCGAAGAGTACAAGGCGACGCGTCAGCCGATGCCCGACGATCTGCGCGTGCAACTGCAGCCGCTGCTCGATTGCGTACGTGCGATGGGGTTGCCGTTGCTGCGTATCGAAGGCGTCGAAGCCGATGACGTGATCGGCACGCTCGCCACCCAGGCAGCGGCACAGAATATCGATGTGCTCATCTCTACCGGCGACAAGGACATGGCGCAACTGGTCAACGAGCGCATCGGCCTGGTGAACACGATGACCGGCTCACACCTCGACCGGGCCGGCGTCAAGACGAAGTTCGATGTGTTTCCGGAACAGATCGCCGACTACCTGGCACTGGTCGGCGACACCATCGACAACATTCCCGGCGTGCCGAAGGTCGGCCCGAAGACGGCCGCGAAGTGGCTGAACGAATACGGCACGCTGGACGCGCTGGTGAAGAATGCGGACGCGGTGGCAGGCAAGGTCGGCGAGAGCCTGCGCGCCAGCCTCGAAAGCCTCGAACTGTCGCGCAAGCTGGCGACACTGAATTGCGATCTGCAGCTCGAACTGCAGCCGGACTCGCTCGTCGCCACCGAACCGGATCGCGAGAAGCTGCGCGAGCTGTTCACCCGCCTGGAACTGCGCTCGCTGCTACGCAGCCTGGCCGGCGTGGAACCCGCGGCGTCCGACGACACAGCGCAGACGGCGGTCGTAGCGGACATTCCCGTCCTGCCTCGGCCGCCGCACAACTACGAACTGATTACCTCGCTCGATGCGCTGCGCTCCTGGATTGCCCGACTCGAAGCAGCGCCGATTCTTTCGCTGCGCACGGAGACCACGGCACTCGACTACATGACGGCGGAAATCGTCGGCTTCGCCTTCTCGATCGAGCCGGGTCAGGCCGCCTATGTACCGGTGGCTCACGACTATGCCGGCGCGCCGGAACAGCTGTCTCTGGAAGACGTGCTGCGGGAACTACGCCCCGCGCTGGAAAATCCGGCGCTCGCCAAGCTCGGCCACAATCTCAAGTACGAAGCACACGTCCTCAAGCGCCACGGCATCGAGCTACGGGGGATGCGCTTCGACTCGATGCTCGAATCCTATGTCTGGAACAGCACGGCGACGCGCCACGATCTCGATGCACTTGCGCGCAAGTATCTCGGCATCGACCTGATCGCGTACGAGTCGCTGACCGGCAAGGGGGCGAAACAGATCGGCTTCAGCCAGGTCGCGCTGGACAAGGCCGCGGACTATGCCGCCGAAGCCGCAGACATCGCACTGCAATTGCATCGACATCTGTGGGAGAAGATCGAGGGCGTTCCCGAACTCAAACACCTCTACGAAACCATCGAACAGCCGCTGGTCGAGGTGCTGGTGCGCGCAGAGCACGCGGGCGTGATGATCGATGGCGCGTTGCTGCGCCAGCAGAGTCAGGAACTCGCACAGCGCATGCACGAGATCGAGGCGCAGGCGCATGCGGCCGGGGGCGGTCCGTTCTCGCTGGAATCGCCGAAGCAGTTGCAGGAAGTGCTGTTCGGCAAGCTCGGCCTGCCGGTGCTGGCGAAGACGCCGACGGGACAGCCCTCGACGGCGGAAGCGGTACTCGAAGAACTCGCGGCGAGCTACGAGCTGCCGAAGCTCATCATGGACTATCGTGCGTTCGCGAAACTGAAATCGACCTACACGGACAAGCTGCCGCTGCAGATCAATCGCACGACCGGCCGCGTGCACACGTCCTATCACCAGGCCGTCGCGGCAACGGGCCGACTGTCGTCGCAGGATCCGAACCTGCAGAACATTCCGATCCGTTCGCAGGAAGGCCGACGCATTCGTCAGGCGTTCATTGCACCCACCGGTTACTGCATCGTCGCCGCGGACTATTCGCAGATCGAGCTGCGCATCATGGCGCACCTGTCTGCGGACGAAGGCCTGCTGGCGGCCTTCGCCGACGATCGCGACATTCATCAGGCGACGGCCGCGGAAGTGTTCGGCCGGCCGCTTGCCGAGGTCACCGCGAACGAGCGGCGCTCGGCGAAGGCGATCAACTTCGGATTGATCTATGGCATGTCGGCCTTCGGCCTCGCGAAGCAACTCGGCATCCCGCGCGGCGAGGCACAGAAATACGTCGATCTGTACTTCGAGCGCTATCCCGGCGTGCGGCGCTACATGGAAGAGACGCGGCAGCTCGCGCGCAGCCGCGGCTATGTCGAAACCGTCTTCGGGCGACGGCTGTATCTGAACGACATCACTTCGCGCAACGCCGCGCTGCGCCAGGGCGCGGAACGCGCCGCCATCAATGCGCCCATGCAGGGCACGGCGGCGGACATCATCAAGCGCGCCATGATCACCGTGGACCGCTGGCTGATCGAATCGCGTATCGACGCGCGGCTGATCATGCAGGTTCACGACGAACTGGTATTCGAGGTGCGCGATGCAGCGCGGGATGAACTCATGACCCACGTTCGCACCCTGATGAGCGCCGCTGCCGACCTGCGTGTGCCACTGAAGGTGGACGCCGGCACCGGGCGCAACTGGGACCAGGCGCACTGACTGTCGCCAATCGCGGGCAGATGGTCTGCGGCTCCGACGCCATGCAACCCTTCGTCCCCGCCGCGCATTGAAGGCGCGACCGTTTTTTGACTACACCCACACGGAGAGAACACATGCGTAAGTCGGTTCTACTGGCGACGGCCCTGCTCGGCCCCGCGCTTCTGATGGGCACCGGTGCCCAGGCCGCCGACAACGGCTTCTATCTCGGCGCCGGGGTCGGGCAGGCAAACGTGGACGTCGATGCGCTTGGCGTCGATGGCGACGACACCGGCTTCAAGATCATTGCGGGATTCCGGCCGCTGGATTTCTTCGCAGTCGAGCTGAACTACATCGATTTCGGCAGCGTCGAAGACCGCGGCGTTAAGGTCGATGCCGACGCGATCGCCGCGTTTGCGGTCGGTTTCCTGCCACTTGGACCGGTCGACCTCTACGCCAAGGCGGGCTTGGCCAACTCGGATGCATCGGCGCGCTTTGGCGCCTTGCGCCAGGACACCGATGGCACCGACTTCGCCTATGGCGCCGGTGTGCAGTTCCGCTTTCTCAGCCTCAGCGCCCGACTCGAATACGAAAAGTTCGATCTGGACGACGTCGACGACCTCAACATGCTGACCCTGGGGCTGACCTACACCTTCCTTTGATCGGTCATGGACCGGGCAGGCCATGGCGTCCGCCCGGCTCCTCAATCGCGCCGAATCGTTGCGTAACAGCTACAAATCCGGATTCATCGCAGCGAAACGTGAGGCTTTTCCGCGGCCCCTCGCAGACAACTAACCACCTGAAATCCTGACGGTTTCTTAATCTTTTTCGCAGGCGCTGGACGAGGAACTTTCCAGGGCACCGCACGTCTCAATTACCGAGCGTCGGCCAGGACGCTCCCGTTCGCTGACCTCCCTGAGCGAACGGTAACCCGGTCCATCCCCATGCCGGGTAACAACTACCCCGATGGCTCTGCCATCGGGGTTCTTTTTTTCCGGAGTCAGTTTTCCAGCGTGGCCAGAACCCAGCCCCGCGCCTGATCCAGGCCGGTCTTGGTGACCGCCGAGAACAATTGCGCGCTTGCCACCCCCGCCGCTTCCGCTTCGACCGCCTTGAGCGTCCGGGCGGCTTCACTGCGATTGAGCTTGTCAGCCTTGGTGAGCAACAGGTGAGTAGGCAGGTTTCGCTCGCCGCTCCAGACGAGCATCTGGCGATCGAAATCCGTCATGCCGCGGCGCGAATCCATGACGACCACCAGCCCGGCCAGCGACGTGCGCTTTTCCACGTATCGGCTCAGCAGTTCGCGCCAGTGGCGCTGCATTTCGGCGGGGACTTTGGCGTAGCCGTAGCCCGGCAGGTCCGCGAGTCGATGACCATTGTTCAGCCCGAAAAAATTGATGAGCTGCGTGCGCCCCGGGGTTTTGCTGGTGCGCGCCAGATCCTTGCGACCTGCGATGGCATTCAGGGCGCTCGATTTGCCGGCATTCGAGCGGCCGACGAAGGCGAGTTCGCGACCCGGCTCATCGGGGGGAAACTGACGCGCCTGCCAGGCGCTCAGCAGGAATTGGGCTTCAGGGAATTGCGGCATGGATGACTTCTGTGTGCTTCGCGGCGCCGCGTTGGCCGCAGCAGCTCCTAGTGTACAATTCCGCGCCTTTCGAGCCTGCGGCGCGCGTGCCTGGCCCCGTACCGCGCCCCACAAATAAATGGTCCTGGTAAATGGTCCTGGAGTTTGACTGATGAAGTTTCAGCCGATCGTTCTGCTGTCTGCGCTGTGCCTGAGCGCATCTGCGTTTGCCGAAGGTTCCGTCGAGGCGGGCCAGGCGAAAACCGCGACGTGCGTCGCCTGCCACGGCGTCGATGGCAACAGCGTCAACCCGGAATGGCCTTCGATCGCCGGCCAGCACAGTCAGTACATCGTCAAGCAGCTCAAGGCATTCAAGTCCGGCGCACGCCAGAACGTGTTGATGAGCCCGATGGCTGTCCCACTGTCCGATGCCGACATCGATGATCTCGCCGCGTACTACGCGTCGCAGACCGCCAACGGTGGCGAGGCGGACGCCGGCAAGGTGTCGCTCGGTCAGCGGCTGTACCGCGGCGGGGACGCGGACAAAGGCGTCGCAGCCTGCGGCTCGTGCCACGGCCCGACCGGCCATGGCAATCCGACCGCACTGTACCCCTCGATCCGCGGACAGCACGCCACGTACGTGGAAGCCCAGCTCAAGGCCTATCGCAGCGGAACCCGCCAGACCGATCAGAATCAGATGATGCGCGGCGTCGTTCATTCGATGAGCGATGAACAGATCGCCGCGGTCGCGGCCTACGTGCAGGGCCTGCGTTGATCCATCTGATTTCGAGGATCTGGTCAGTGAATAGAGTTGGTACCGCGTCTGCCTCCCTGTTGATGATCGTCCTGCTCGCCGCCTGCGGCCGCGAGCAGCCCCCGGCGTCCGGCGAGCCGCCTGCGACAGCACCCGCGGCGCAGGCACCGGAAGCCGCACCTGCTGAACAGCCCTCGGCCGAAACGCCGGCAGAAGCACCCGCGGCGACCGCACCTGTCGAATCGATCAGCGAAACGGACGATGGCGGCGAGGAAACCGTCGCAGCCACTGTGCCGTCCACGACCCAGTCGTCGTTGCGACTGGGCAGTGCAGCCACGGCACCGGCAACGTCTTCGCAGTTCAAGGAAGGTCCGAACTATTCCCGTGTCGTCCCCGTCCAGCCGACCAGCGTGCCGCCCGGCAAGGTCGAGGTCGTGGAAGTGTTCTGGTACGGCTGCGGTCACTGCTTCACGCTGGATCCGGCAATCGAATCCTGGCGCACCAAGGGCCGGCCCGCGTACGTCGAGTTCGTCCGCATCCCGGCCATGTGGAACGACACCACCCGCATGCATGCCCGCGTGTATTACACGGCTGAACTGCTCGGCAAGCTCGACGAACTGCACACGCCGATCTTCCGGGCGATCAACATCGAGGGCAACCCGCTCAATACGGTCGACAAGATCACCGCCTTCTTCCGCGAGCATGGCATCAGCAGCGATGAATTCCAGAAGGCCTTCTCGTCGTTTTCGGTAGAGAGCAAGTTGCAGCGTGCCGATTTCCTGGGCCGTCGCTATCGCATCGAGTCCGTGCCCACCGTCATCGTCAACGGCAAATACAAGACCGACGTGGGCATGGCCGGCGGCGAGTCGCAGCTGTTCTCGCTGATCGGCGAACTCTCGGCCTCGGAACACGGCGGCTGATCGGGAGATTCCCCACGGACGGGAAACCGCATGGCGCGTAGACTGCCGAGCCAGCTCCCTCCGGCGCCGCAGGTTCCCGAGCACTCATGCTGAAAGTTTTCGCGTCCGGCCCGCACGGATTGACCAGCCTCGACACGTCGGGGCAACCGATCGTGGCGGCGGATGTGGTGTGGATCGACCTGCTCGAACCCACCATCGAGGAAGAGAAAACCGTCGAGAACCTGCTCGCCGTCGACGTTCCCACGCGCGAGGAAATGAAGGAGATCGAGACCTCCAATCGTCTCTATGAGGACAATGGCGCGTTGTACATGACCGCCACGGTCGCAGCGAAGCTCGACACGGCCCGTCCGGAAATTGCCGCGGTCACGTTCATCCTCGCCAACGGCCGACTGATCACGAATCGCTACATCGATACCAAGCCGTTCCAGCAGTTCATCGCCTACGCAGAGAAGCATCCGAATGCCTGCCAGTCCTCGCTGACCATCCTTGCCGGACTCATCGAAGCCTTCATCGAACGCATCGCCGACATCCTGGAACGGGTCGGCAACAATCTGGATCAGGTGTCGGGCACCATCTTCGTCGTCAACGGCCAGGGCAGCACCACGCCGAGCAGCCGCGACCTGCGCGGACTCATCGAGCGCATCGGCTTCAACGGCGAACTGAACTCGAAGGCGCGCGAGAGTCTGGTGAGTATTGGACGCCTCGTCATGTTCGTGCAGCAGACGGGCCTGCTGGAAATGACTCAGGAACAGCGCGGCCGCTTCCGCTCGATCAGCCGCGACGTCACGTCGCTGTCGGATCACGCCAGCTTCCTGGGTTCGAAAGTCTCGTTCCTGCTCGAAGCGACGCTGGGCCTGATCAATGTCGAGCAGAACAACATCATCAAGATCTTCTCGGTCGCCGCGGTGATGTTCATGCCGCCGACGCTGATCGCCAGCATCTACGGCATGAACTTCCACCTGCTGCCCAACCTGCCCGGCGACTACAGCAATTTTTTCTTTTCCCTCGGCCTCATGCTTGCGTCGATGGGTATCACGTACGCACTGTTCAAGCGCAAGGGATGGCTGTGAGCAGCGGCCGACTGGTCGGCTGGCGAGAAGCAGACCGGCACAATCTTTCCCGTATCGATCCCCTCTTCATCTGGCCAGCCGACCAGTCACCCAGTTAGCCTCCAATCACCTATGTCCCATCCCATCACCAGCATGGCTCTCTTCTGCGATTTCGAGAACGTTGCGCTCGGCGTCCGCGACGCCAAGTACGCGAAGTTCGATATCGATCGCGTGCTCGAACGGCTGCTGCTGAAAGGCAGCATCGTGGTGAAGAAAGCCTATTGCGACTGGGATCGCTACAAGGAATTCAAGGGGCCGATGCATGAGGCATCGTTCGAGCTCATCGAGATTCCGCACGTGCGCATGTCAGGCAAGAACTCCGCCGACATCCGCATGGTCGTCGACGCGCTGGACCTGTGCTACACCAAGGAGCACGTCGACACGTTTGTCATCATCAGCGGCGACTCCGACTTCTCGCCGCTGGTCAGCAAGCTGCGCGAGAACAACAAGACCGTGATCGGCGTCGGCGTGAAGAGTTCGACGTCGGATCTGCTGATCGCGAACTGCGACGAATTCATCTTCTACGACGATCTGGTGCGGCAGAACGAAAAGAAGAAGCAGCAGCAGCGCGCGCGACGCAAGTCGTCGTCGCCGAAGCTGCCGGCCGCCGAAGCCGCGCCGAAGGAACAACCCCGGGCCGAGAAGACCGAAGAAGATCGCCGGCAGGAGGCGTTCGATCTGGTGCTCGATACGGTCGAGGCGCTCGCCAGCGAGCGCGACCAGGACGAGAAGATCTGGGGTTCGATGGTCAAGCAGACGCTGAAGCGCCGCAATCCGGGATTCAACGAGACGTACTACGGCTTCCGCACCTTCAGCGATCTGCTGGAGGATGCGCAGAAACACCGACTGCTGGATCTGGAGCTGGATCAGAAGTCCGGCGGCTACATCATCAAGCGTCTGACGGAATAGCGCCCGGCATCAGCGCTTCAGTTCGAGGACGTTCACCATCGCCAGGTGATCGGAACCGAATGCCGGACCCGCGCTGATGTCCAGTACGCGCCAGTGATCGCTGGCGAGACACTGGTCGATGCGAATCCCCGCCCATGCGAACCGCGAAGGCCAGCTGGTGACCAGGCCGTGGCCGCGTGCGCAATCCTGCAGGCCCGAACGCGCCAGCTCGTCGCGAAACACGGGCGACCAGGGCGTGATATTCATATCGCCGGCCACCAACACCGGCCCGTCGATTCCGCGCACGAGCGTGGCCAATCCCTGGAATTCGGCGTTGCGCAGTCGCGCCTTCGCCGGCTGCATCGGCCAGTGCAGATGCACGCCGATCAGCGTCAGCGGCCGGCCTTCCCATTCGATCACCGCCTTCGTCGCCTGATTCGCCCCGGGCGCCAGTTCCACCAGTTCGGCCTCGCGGATCGGCCAGCGGCTGAAGATCGCCACGTCATAGACTTCGTCGACCTTCGCGTACACATGCGGAAATGCCGGCAGCAGCGCGGCCACTTTCTCGACGGTCTGCATCGAGTCGACTTCCTGCATCGCCAGCACATCGGCATTCACCTGCAGCAGCCAGTCGCCGAGCGCTGCGTAGTTTTCGTTGCCGTAGTGACGATTGTAGGTGGCGAAGCGGAAGCTCTCGGTTCCCGCCTGGGCGGATTGCGAAGGAAAACCGGCGTAGTTGACGATCGATGCGCCGACGGCGGCCGCTGCCATCAGCACGGCCGCCCCACCGACGAATCGACGCAGGGCAAGCAGCGCGAAACCGCAGACTGTCAGCGCGGCAAAATAGTGGACGCGGAAATGGCTGAAGAGATCCAGCAGCCAGGAGTGGCGGCCCAGCGATCCGAGTGCGAGCGCGAGCAGCGTGGCTGCTGCGATCAGAGAGAAGGCTCTCGCGATCACCGCAGAGCGGCGAGCGTTGCTTGACGGAACGGCACTCACGGACAGGAGCCTCGGCGAACGGACGCGCTTTATAGCGCGGTCGCCGGGGCTCCGCCAGCGACGGCAGCTCAAGAAATCAGCCGGTGAGTTGTTCCGGCGCGAGCGCCTCTTCGGGACTGCGCCAGCGCACGCTGCGATTGCGCCCGTAATAGAGTTCGAGGCGGCGCACGCCCTTCATCCGACGCATCGAGCGACGGATTTCGCGCAGCAGCCGCAGCAGCAGATGCTCGTCGGCAAACAGTCCGTCGCTGGCGTATTCGGCAGCGATGCCCAGGTGCAGAACCTTGATGTGCTCGAGATCCGGTCGTACGTAGATGGCGACGCCGACCGGCTTGCCGCTGGCCTTGTCCACCGCGAACAGGCACTGGGTGTCCTGCATGCCGGCGATGGCCACGTGGAGGCGATCTTCTGTGTCCGGCACGATCTCCGGGGCACCGAACGTCTCGATGGCGTGCGCGATGCACGAGGCCACCCGGGCCTGGCCCGAATTGAAAAACACCAGGCCTTCGAGCGCGATTCGCTGTCGGGTTGTTACGTGGGAGCGGAATTCTATTTCGTTGCGCATCCCCAGCCTCATGGGTTCGACCCCTCGCCCGGACCGATCATGAACGCGCCACGGTGCGCTTGTCGAGATCCGGAAGCGACCCGACGCTCCTGTAACCCATTGCCCGATCAAACAAAAAAGACCCATGTTGCCAAAAGGAGACGGCCGGCTGCCGACCATAAGTCACGGTCTGCCGTCCCAATTCGTGACTGCGCGAAGGCAGGCGGGTCGCTGGTGTCGCGTCGCTGTCACGGCTGCCACGCCCGAAACGGCGGTTTCCGCGTCGGCGACCGCCGACAACGGGCTGAAAACTTTGAACTGGCGCAACTTACCGATCTTCAAAAACGGGAACTGGTTCGAGCGTCGGGATTCGCCTTATTGTCATATACACGCACAGCTTGCCCGCCGCTGGCCGCGCTCGGCTCTCTCCAGCCGTCTGCGTGGGCGCGGCAGGCCCATGGCGTGTGCCTGGCAGCCCTAGCGCTGCCGCCGACGCCGGAAACTCAAGGTCATAGGGGAATCGTCAATGGGCATCCTGGATCTCGGTCGATACAAGGGAATCGTCTTCGCGATCACCGGCTTCCTGATCGCATTCATCGCCATCCTGGCGCTGAACCACGGCATGGCCGGCCGCTTCGCCGACAACGTCACCGGCGTCAAATTCCTTTCCAGCCTGCGTGCGCAGCCTGCGGAAATCCAGGCCAATGCGGCCGCGATCACCGCGCGCCTCGCAGCGGGCGAGAAAGTGGACGACGCCATCGAAGTCCTGCGTACGACAGCGACTTCGTTCGATCACGCCATCATCGGACTCGGCGGCGGCATGGTCTCCGACAGTTCGGGCTCCACCCTCAGCCTGCCGGCGCTCGACTCCGAGGAATCGCGCAAGCTGGTCGCCGACGGCAAGAAAGTCTGGGAAGGCTACAAGGCCAAGCTCGATCCGGTGCTGCGTTTCTCCGGTTCGCCTTATGCCGCGGAAGTTGCCGCGCCCGTTCCCGCGCCGGCCCCGACGGGCAGGAACGCCGCGGCAGCGCCGGTCGTCGAGAAAGACCCCGGCGTGCAGCTCAGCCCGCGCGGTCGCCGCCTGAGCAGCGCGCTGGAAGAACTCAACACCTACGCCGCCGCATCGCAGGCCCAGCTCGCGCGCGTGACGAACGAACTCGCGCAACAGGTCGAAACCGAAGGCAGCGGCAAGGCCAGCGTGCTGCGCACCATCCAGATCGTCGGCCTGATCGGCGCACTGGCGCTGCTCGGCATGCTGTTCTTCTACTTCGCGCGCAACCTGCGCAAGGAAGAAATGGTCTCGCTGCGGGCCCGCAAGGAAACGGCGGACATTCTGCGCACGGTGAACGAAGGTCTGTTCCTGCTCGACAAGGATCTCAAGCTAGGCAGCGAACGTTCGATGGCGCTGAACACGATTTTCCGCCGCGACGATTTCAGCAACCTGTCGTTCGACAACCTGCTGAAGGACATCGTGCCGGAGAAGACGCTCAAGACCGCGATGGACTACGTCGCGCTGCTGTGGGGCGAGCGCGTCAACGAAAAGCTGGTCAAGACCATCAACCCGCTGAACGAAGTCGAAGTGCACTTCGACAACCCGGCCGGCGGCTTCGACACGCACTATCTCGAGTTCGATTTCAACCGCGTGAAATCCGAAGGCTCGCTGTCCCACCTGCTGGTGACGGTGAACGACGTGACCAAGCGTGTGATGCTGTCGCGCGAACTGCAGGAATCGCAGGAAAAGGCCCAGGCCCAGCTCGATCTGCTGCTGCGCATCCTGCACGTCGAACCGGACAACCTCACCGGCTTCCTCACCGACGCCGATGTGTCGCTGAAGATGGTGAACTCGATCCTCAAGGAGCCGGCCCGCGAGGAAAACGCGTTCCGCGCCAAGATCGACGGCATCTATCGCCAGGTGCACGCGGTCAAGGGCGAAGCCGCCGCGCTCGGCCTCAAGACGGTCGAACAGCGTGCGCATGCCTTCGAAGAATCGCTCAGCGACCTGAAGGGCCGTCCGACGCTGTCGGGCAGCGACTTCCTGCCGTTGGTCGTGAAGCTGGACGATCTGTTCAACCATCTCGCACAGGTTCGCGAAATGCTCGGCCGACTGGTCGACCTGCACCACGCGATCGCATCGCGTCGCACCGCCGGCGGCGTCGAAGCGGCCAAGGTCGATGCCTGGCTGGCCGGCAAGCACGATCAGACCATGCAGATGCAGGCGCTGCCGCAGCAGTCGTCGGCCGAAGCCGAAGGTTCCGGCGGTCTGGAACGCACGCTCGAAGATCTCGCCGCGAAAGTCGCGTCGTCGCATTCCAAGCAGGTCACCGTGAAGTGCACGGGCCTGACGGAAGTGCCGGAAGCCTATCGCCGTGCGGTCAAGGACATCACGATTCAGCTGGTACGCAATGCGGTCGTCCACGGCATCGAATCGCCGGAGGATCGCGCCAGGGCGCAGAAGTCGTCGATGGGTTTCCTCGGCGTCGAATTCACGCAGCGCGGCAACGAAGGTTTCGAACTCGTCGTGCAGGATGACGGTCGCGGTCTGCAACTCGATCGCATCAAGGAAGTTGCCGTGGAGCGCGGACTCATCACACAGGCGCAGGCGTCGCTGCTCGATCCGCGCCAGACGATGGCGCTGATCTTCCGCCCGGGCTTCTCGACCGCGGATCGCGTCACCACCGATGCAGGCCGCGGTGCCGGCATGGATCTGGTGCGCATCCTCGTCGCCGAACTCGGCGGTCGCGTCGGTCTCGCCTCGGCAGGCGGTCGCTTCTCGAAGTTCAAGATCTGGCTGCCGGCGTCAGCGCGCGCGGCTGCATAAAAACGTCTCTTAATAAACCGAACAAGGACATCAAGAGGTCATTCATGGCGGCTGCTAACGCAAAGGCTGAACCGTTGACGAACGGTAAGCTCAAGCTCATGATCTGCGACGATTCGAACATAATCCGTCGCAAAATCGAGCGTGAACTGAAGATCGACCGTCTGCAGGTCATCGCGACCGCGGCGAACGGCAAGCTGGCCGTCGAGGCTTTCCGCAAGGAGCCCGCGGATGTCGTGACGATGGACATCACGATGCCCGAGATGGATGGCATCGAGTGCGTCGAAAACCTGGTCAAGATCAAGCCCGACGTGCTGATCCTGATCATCTCCGCACTGTCCGACAAAGCCACCGCGATCGAAGCGTTGAAGAAGGGCGCCAACGGCTTCCTGTGCAAGCCCTTCACCGATAGACAGTTGACTGAGGCGCTCGAAGAGCTGCTGAGGGGCGCCGGCAATGATGACTAAAGTCGAACTCGAGACCTTCGTCGAAGGAACGACGAACTACTTCGCCACGGCTGCGAACCAGCCGGCGTCGGTAGGTTCGCCGTACATCGTCCAGGAAGGACGCCCGACCGTGCAGGAATTCACTGGCCTCATCAGCATCGCCGGCAAGCGCCGCGGCATCGTGTATTTCACGGCCTCGCGGCCGATGCTCACCGTCATGCTGATGCGCATGGGCGAAACCGAACTGACTCAGGAAAACATGTGCGATCTCGTGGGTGAAGTCGCCAACACGATCTCCGGCAATGCACGCCGCGATTTCGGCAAAGACTTCATGATTTCGGTGCCGACGGTCGTCGCCGGCGAACCGGAAAAAGTCGTCACCCCGGACAACACGCGTTCCTTCGTGATCCCGATCAACTGGCGCAGCCATTCTGCACAGTTGGTCGTCTGCCTGGAGTAATCGGGACCGCGGGCGCGATGCTGATCTGAGCACCGCGCCATCGCCCAAGCCCGATTCAACGATGCAATGCAACGCCGGCAACCGGACGCAAACCCTGGCGCCCTTCCTCTTGTCGGCTCCCCGACCGGCGCCACCGTAGACGTCATCGTCATCAGCACCGACGCGGCGCTGATCGCAACACTGCAGCAGGCCGCCGGCGCCGATCACGTCCTGTGGCACGCCCCGTCCATCGATGCCGCAGTCGAACTGCTGGTCGACGGTCGCTGCGGCGTTCTCATCGCCGACATGCAGGCGGTACACGGCCAGGCGGCCGCCGCACTCGAACGACTGCAGACGCAGTTTCCGGAACTCGTCATGCTCGCTGCGGGACGCCGTGACGAAGAAGGCCGCGTCGCGGGACTCGTCAGCAAGGGCAGCGTCTATCGGTTCCTGCACAAACCCGTTTCGCCCGCCCGTGCGAATCTGTTTCTCGCCACGGCCACGCGCCGCTATCACGAACTCGCGCAGAACGTATCGCCCGCACTGGCCGGCGTCCGGGAACTCACGAAGCCTGCGAATCGCACGCCGCTGCTCGCAGGTGGCGTTGTCGCATTGCTGCTGATCGCCGGCGCTGCCGCCTACCTCGTCCGACCGCAGCCGGACAGTGTCGCCGCAGTACCTGCGCCGGCACCGCTCACCGCGACATCGTCCGCGAAACCGGCCCTGGTGATCGCAGACGAGATCGCGGCAGCGCAGGCCGCGCTCGCGGCTGGCCGGCTCTCCTCCCCGCCGGGCAACAACGCGCTTGAGCGTTATCGCGCCGTGCTCGGCGTCGATCCCACGAATGCGGCGGCACTCGGCGGCGTTCAGGATGTGCTGGATGCGCTCGAAACGCAGGTCTCGCAGGCGCTGCGGGCGCGCGATACCGCAACCGCCGCCCGCGCTTTCAGGACGCTGCAGCAGTCCGAACCAAACCATCCACAACTGCAGACGCTGAACGAGCAACTCCTCGCATTGTCGCGCTCGACCCGGCCGGCCCAGGTCACGACGCCGCCGGCCGGCCAACCGGCCACGCCTGTCGTTACGAATACGCAGCTGGCGCGCAGCCGCATCGCTGCGGAACAGTTGCTGGCGCCGGAGAACGACAGCGCCGTGTTCTACCTGCGCACCGCCCGCGATCTGGGCGAAGACGAATCCGCGAATCACATTCTCGCCACCGATGTCGGCACGCGCCTGCTGGCACAGGTGCGGCAGGCGCTTACCGACGGCGATGCCGAGCTGGCACGCACGCAGTTCGCCGCCGCGAGCGCACTCGACCGCGAGTTCGAACTCGCGCTGCCCGAGCTGGCCGAAGTGGAGCGCGAACTCGATGCCGTGAATACCGCCGCAGCGAGTGCCGCCGTTGCCGCACAGCTGGCACCGATCATCAAGCTGCGGGAGAGCGGTCAGCTCATCGAACCTGTCGGCGGCAATGCCTACGAACAACTGCAGGCACTGGCCGCCCGTTCGCCCGAGGCACCGGCCATCCGCGCCGAACAACAGCGTCTCGCCTTCACGATGCTCGACCACGGCCGGACCGCACTGGCGCAGGGTGATCTGGATCGCGCCGACCTGCTGACGACGCGAGCCGAGAGCCTGGTGCCGCGCATGTCCACCACGCGCACGCTGCGCGAACAGATTGCAGCAGCCAGGGAGGAGCGGGAAGCGGCGAGCCGCATCGCGCAGGCCCGCGAGCTGCCGCGCACGCGCGAAGTCCCCGCCGCCTACCCGTCGGAAGCGGAGCGGCGCGGCATCGAAGGCTGGGTGGATATCGAATTCACCATCGCGACCGACGGCACGACCCGGGATATGGTCGTGCGCGAATCGCAGCCCGCCGGCGTCTTCGACAAGTCAGCGATGGATGCGCTTGGCAAGTGGCGTTTCGAGCCGGTGATGCGCAACGGCAAGGTCGTCGAGCAGCGCGCCGTCCTGCGGGTGCGGTTTGCGCTGAAGTAGCGCTTCACCGGAGTCGGAACGAAGAGAAGATCTCCACGGGGGACACGGGGAGCACGGGGCCGGAACGGAAACTTTTTTCTTTCCCCGTGTTTCCCCGTGCCCCCCGTGGAAATTCTTCTTATCCGCTCTTGGCGACGCCTCGATC
The DNA here is from genome assembly GCA_964457865.1 of uncultured Steroidobacter sp. Classification (GTDB taxonomy): domain Bacteria; phylum Pseudomonadota; class Gammaproteobacteria; order Steroidobacterales; family Steroidobacteraceae; genus Steroidobacter. The sequence continues at coordinate 15,332 of CAYWHG010000018.1, read as the reverse complement.
GAAGCGCCGGCCGAGCCAGTAGCCCAGCAGCGCCCATAGCGCCGCGACGCCGGCGCCCAGCAGGGCCAGTGCCGCAGGGCCCCAGCCGATGCCTTCCAGGCCCTTGTTGAGCTGCGCCGACAGTGCGTCGGCACCGCGATAGACCGGCACATCGACGGTGCTCTTGGCCTTGTACTTTGTTTCCTTGTCCAACGGACTCCAGAGCATTTCCCGGCCCGGGCGGACGAAGGCGTATTCCATCGCGCGGCGCAGGATGAAGACGACGGCGAGCACGCCCAGGGTGCCGGAGGCGGCAAGCGCCAGGAACCCGCCGACCATGATGAGCGGCACCACCGTCACCAGCGCAATCACGCCGAAGCGTTGCGCGATGCGTCCCGTCAGGAAGATCTGCGACAGGACGGTGAGCGTCTGCACGATCCAGTCGAAGCGCGCGAAGATGCGCGTGCGATCCGTGATTTCCGGATAGTTCACCTCGACCAGGCGCAGCTGCTCGAAGTACAGCAGCGTGTTCACCGCGGAAATGAACACGACGAAGCAGGCGATACCGAGGATGTACGGCGATTTCAGGATCAGCGTGATGCCGGCAAACATGTTGCCGCCGATCGGGCGATCCTCCGCCGCCGACTCGGCCCGGTCGTGCCAGATGCCGAGCAGCAGCCGCTGGCAGAGGATGGCGGCCACGAACAGCGCGGCGCCCAGGAACAGCAGGCCGTTGTTGCCGATCGTGCTGACGCTGAGATCCGACACCAGCGGTCCCAGCAGCGCCCCGGCGCTGCCGCCTGCGGCAATCACCCCGAACAGTCGCTTGCTCTGTCCGCTGTCGAATAGTTCGAGCAGGAAGCTCCAGAAGATCGACAGCAGGAACAGATTGACGACGCTGATGAAGACATAGAAGAACTTGCCCACCACCGGATTGATCTGCTCGCCCTGCAGCGCCACGCCGATCAGCGCCAGCACCAGGGCGACGAAGCCATACATGGCGGGCAGGAACACGCTGCGCCGGACGCGCGCCACGATGATCCCGTAGAGAGGAATGATCAGCAGCGATACGGCCCAGGTCACCATCCACAGATCGGCGACCTGATCGCGACCGATGATCGTACCCACCGTCTCGCGCAGCGGCCGAACGGCGAAATAGCCCGCCCACATGAAGAAGAACAGCCCGAACGCGGCGGCAACGGCGCGGGCTTCGCGAGGTTCGACGGGCGCCAGCCGGCTCAGCAGTCTGCCCAGCCAGGAGCCTGAGGGGGTATCGGTCATCGAACGTCCTCGCCAGTGAGATCGACCGCGCGTCGATGCGGATTGCGCGCGCGAGGATTCTAAACGGATGCCGCCGCAGAACGCAGTTACGAAGCGGTCAGTGGCGGACCGCTGCGGCGAGGCGAGGAATGCAAGGACGGCAGCCCGGTGGTTCACCGGGCTGCCTCGTGGGATCAGTCGGGATCAGGGGATCGTCTTGCTGGCGACGTTCGACTGCGAGCTCTCGGCGCCCGCGGACGTATACGCCTTCACCGCGAAGTACCAGGTGCCGGACGCCAGCTGCTCGACGACGTAGCTCGTCACGCTCGGGTTGGAGATCGTGATCGTCTGGTTGAGCGCCGACGAACTGGTGCCGTAGACGATGCGGTAGCCGGCGAGATTACCGAGCGATGTGCCATCGGTGTTCTGGGTCGGCGCGACCCACGACAGCGTGGCGCTGCCGGTGGCGGGCGCGCTGTTGACGGCGATGCTGAACGCCGGCAGCGACACCGAGTTGCTGCCATCGCTGACACCGATGACGATGTTCGAGGTCGTTCCTGCCGCGGTTGGCGTGCCGGAGAGACGGCCCGTGGTGGTGCTGAAGGTGGCCCAGCCCGGCTTGTTGCTGATGCTGTAAGCCAGCGTCGCGCCTTCCGGATCGCTCGCCGTCGGCTGAAAGCTGTAGCTGGCGTTCACGGCAACGGACGTTGCCGGCGTGCCGGAAATGGTCGGCGCGCCGTTGCTTGGCGGCGGCGGCGTGCTGCCGCTGCTCACCGTGATCGCGAATGCCGTCAGCGACGCGGAGGCCTTGCCGTCGCTGACACTGATGATGATGTTGCTGAAGCTGCCGGCCGCCGTCGGCGTGCCGCTGAGCCGGCCCGTCGAGGCCGTGAAAGTCGCCCAGCCCGGCTTGTTCTGGATGCTGAAGCCCAGCGTGTCGCTCGAATCCGCATCGGCCGCGGTCGGCTGGAACGAATACGCGGTACCGACCGTCGCGGTCGTGGCCGGAGAGCCGCTGATCGTGGGCGTGCGATTCGCCGCCGCTGCCACCGTGATGGCAAACGCGGCCAGCGACCTGGAGGCCTTGCCGTCGCTGACACTGATGACGATGTTCGCGAAGGACCCGACGTTCGAGGCGGCCGGTGTGCCGGTCAGGCGACCACTCGATGCGCTGAACGTCGCCCACGACGGCTTGTTTTGGATGCTCCAGGTGAGCGCGTCGCCGTCGGCATCGGTCGCCGTCGGCTGGAACGAATAGGCCTGACCGGCCTGGACCGATGTCATCGGCGTGCCGCCGATCGCCGGCGCGTTGTTGTTCGGGCCCTTCACGCTGATCGCGAAGGCCGGCAACGCGGTGCTGGCCACGCCGTCGCTCACGCTGATCACGATGTTGGCGAAGTTGCCGATGTTCGCCGTCGCGGGGGTGCCGCTCAGCGTGCCCGAGGAGGTGCTGAAGCTCGCCCACGACGGACGGTTGGAAATCGAGAACCGCAGCGTGTTGCCGTCGGCATCGGCGGCGGTCGGCCTGAAGCTGTAGGCCGCACCGACATCGACAGACGCCGCGGGCGTACCGCTGATCGTCGGCGCCGTGTTGGTCGGGGACGGCGGTGCGCTGCGCGAGCGGATCACGATGCGGAACGGGCCGACCGATCGCTGATCGCGTCCGTCGGTCACGGTGATGGTGATGTCCTGGGTTTCGCCGACGTCCGCATCCTGCGGCGCTCCGGTCAATGCGCCGCTCTCGACGCTGAACGTCGCCCAGGTGGGCTTGTTGACGACCGAGAACTCGAGAAAGTCGTTGTCCGCATCCTTCGCGGTCGGCACGAACGAGTAGTCCTGTCCGGCATCGATGGCGGCGAGCGGCGTGCCGCTGATTTCGGGCGCGTGGTTCGGCGTCGAAGGCGCAGGAGTGCTCGGTGAAGCCGGTGGCGGGACGGCGCTATCCGCAACATCGTCATCCTCGCCGCCGCAGGCGGTGAGCACCGCAGCAGCGCACAGCACGATGCCCATGCGAATGAACCGTCGAATCATCGTGCTCCCGAAACCCGATTTCATTGCTTGTACCTCTCAGCACGTCGCGACAGAGGCTGTCGCGAGCGTTGCGGACTTCGGCCAAGGCAATGACGCTTACGTCGATGGGGTGCTGACGCTGCTGCGCCACGCATCGACGGCCCGAATCTGCCAACCCATTTCCCGTACGGTTGCAGATTCATTCGCTGGCAACCCCGCTATCCCGCGCTGCGCGCGTCGGACCGGAGGCTTTGCGTCCCCGCCTTTCGACGGGTTTGCCCTTTTCAACTCCTCAAATCTTTTTGCACTCATCCGGCTTCTTGCGCTCATCCGGCCGTCGTCGCGACGCGCATACGCGCGCTCGATGACAGCCGGCTCATGAAGCCAACCAGCGGAGGAAGAGAACTCGGGAAGGATGAAGCGATTGGTATGACGACGGAGGATCGAACAGTCCTCTGGCCGGCAACCCCGCTATCCTGCGCCCTTGCGCTCATCGGACCGGAGGCTTTGCGTCCCCGCCTTGCAGCGGGTTTGCCCTCATGAAGCGTGGTCGAGTAGACCCGAGTGAAAATTCCTTTGCAATTGTCGTTGACCACAGACAGCTCAAGTGATTTCGAGCTTCACATAACAACGTCGGAAAACATAATGCTTGCATTTGTGTCCGCACTGCGCGAGCGCCTGCAACGTCGCGCCATGCAGCGAGTTCGCACTGCGAAGAAACGGCGTTCTCGCGCGCAGGCTCCGCATCACTGCAGACTCTTGCTCGCGACATTGGAGTTCGCGCTTTCCGTTCCCGCCGTGGTGTACGCACGTACGGCAAAATAGTAAGTCGCCGGCGTGAGTCCATCGATCACGTAAGCGGACACGCTGGGATTGGCAATCTGGATCGTCTGGTTCAACGACGTCGACGACGTGCCGTAGTAGATGCGGAAACCGGCAAGATTGCCGAGCGCGGAACCATCGGTGTTCTGGGTCGGCGGCGTCCACGACAGCGCGGCACTCTTCGTCGCCGCCTGATTCACCGCGATCGCGAACGCAGGCAACGCAGCGGATGACTTGCCGTCGCTGACGCTGATGACGATGTTCGCGTAGCTGCCGGCATCCGCTGCGGCCGGCGTGCCGGAAAGTCGTCCCGTCGATGTGTTGAATGCCGCCCAGGCCGGCTTGTTGCCGATACTGAACGTCAGCGCATCGCCATCGGCATCGGCGGCGGTCGGACGGAAGTCGAAGGCGCTGCCGACATTGACGGTGGTCGCCGGCGTACCGCTGATCGTCGGTGCGCGGTTGGCGGCGCCCTTCACAGTGATCGCGAACGCCGCCAGCGAGGTGGTGACCTTGCCGTCGCTGACCCGGATGACGATGTTCGAATGCGTTGCTGCCGCGGTGGGCTTTCCGGTCAGCGCGCCGGTCGACGTGCTGAAGCTCGCCCACGTCGGCTTGTTGGTGATGCTGAAGCCGAGCGCATCGCCGTCAGGATCACTCGCCGTCGGTTTGAAGCTGTAGTTCGTCCCCACGGTCGCCGTGGTCGCCGGCGTGCCGGAGATCGTCGGGCTGCGATTGGCGGTGCTCGCCGTCACGGTGATGGTGAACAGCGGCAGATTCGTGCCGTACTTGCCGTCCCATGCGTAGATATTGACGTTCGCATGCGTTCCGGCGGCGGTCGGCGTGCCGCTCAGCGTACCGGTGCTGCGATTGAACGTGGCCCACGAGGGCTGGTTGCGGATACCGAAGGTGACGGTGTTGCCGTCGGGATCGGACGCCGTCGGCGTGAAGGAATATTTCTGGCCGACTTTCGCCGTCGTCGCCGGCGTGCCGGAAATGACGGGACGCTGGGTATTCGCGGCCGAGGCAGCCGCGACGCTGCCGCACGCCAACAGAGCGATAGCGATGACACGCCGCGCGAGAACAGGGAATCCGACCATGCAACGACATCTCCATGCAGAACCAATGCGCTTTCCTGCGCGAGCGCAGGAAAGATCGTGTCTGACAAGGAGGCATTGCGACCGCGCGGAAGCGCAGCGGCAGTGTGTGTCACGCCAGGACGGGAGCCCCGACGGCAACCCCGCTATCCGCGACTCGCATGGAGCCGGTAGGACCGGAGGCTTTGCGTCACCGTCTTGCGACGGCTATGCCCTTGTTCGACCCTGACAGTGTGCGGCCGTTGGGGGATGTGACATATCGGACGGGCCCGCATCGCTGCGGGGGCGATGCAGGCAATGAGCGCTCGGGCAGACGCCAGTGCGCCGGGAGAGGCGAAGGATGAAATGCGTGCCGTCGGCGGCCGCAGTTCACGGTGGAGGGAACGCCGCGGCTCCAATGGGCGGGTGCAGGAGCCGGAGTGCTTCGACAAGCTCAGCACGAACGGAGAAGGATCGCCCTGAGTCTGACGAAGGGTTAACGGGCCGTCGCTCGGGACTGGCGACGAGAGCCTGCGTCAGTCGCCGAAGCGAAAGCCGTGCTGGCGCACGAGCCGCGTGCAGGCGGTGGCGAGATGCAGGTCGTAGGTCACGCCCGCGCCGCGATTGATTTCGTCGATGGCCGCGTCGATGCCGAGCGCCGCGCGATGCGGACGCGGCGATGACATGGCTTCGAGCGTGTCGGCAATGGCAAGGATACGGGCTTCGAGCAGGATCTCTTCGCCCTTCATGCCGCGCGGATAGCCGCTGCCGTCGAGTCTCTCGTGGTGTTCGAAAATGATCTCCGCCACCGGCGCGCCGAAGTCGATGTTGGCCAGCAGCTTGCAGCCCTCTTCGACATGCGTGCGCATCAGTGCGGTCTCGGCGTCGGTGAGCTTGCCCGGACGCGACAGGATCGAGGCGGGCACGGCGATGTTGCCCACATCGTGCAGCAGTGCCGCGATGCGCAGGGCGTGCTGGCGTTCGCCGTCCAGTCCGGCTTCGCGACCCAGCGCCACGGCCAGCGCGGCCACGCGACGGGCCGATCCGGCCGTCGCGGGATCGTGCCGTTCGCTCATGCCGAGCAGGGCATCGATCATCCCCTGCAGCGCCACGTCCGTCCGCTGCAGCGAGCCGAGCGTTTGCGCATGCGCGCGTTTCGCATGCAGCATGCGCCACACGCCATCGCTCAGCGCCGCGAGCGCCTTCTGATCCTGTTCGCCGTAACCCGCGTCGCGATTGGCGACGCCCAGCACCGCCACGGCCTGGCCGTTGTCGATCATCGGCACGGCAACGTAGCGCTGCAGATCCGGCAGCCCATCGGTCTGCGGCTTCCAGGTGAGATCGTTGCTGGAAGTCGCATGACAGGCGCGCACGCATTCGGTGAACACGCTCATGCGCGCCAGCGGCCGCGGCTCGGCATTGACCAGCGTCGTCTGGGATTTTTCCTGATCGCGCCACGCCGCCAGCGACAGGGTCTTGTCGGCGGGCTGCACGAAGAACAGGTAGGCGAGCGGACTGCGCGTCGCAGCCGCGGCCTGTTCGATCACGCGGCGCACGATCGCCGACTCGTCGAAGGTCTCGGCCTGGCGGAACAGGTCGATGAGGAATGCCTGCTGTTGCTGTTCCTCGCGCTGCGCGGCCGCTGCCTGGTGGCGCTGCGAGATGTCGCGGATCACCAGCAAGGTGTCGCCGCGTCCGCCGTCGAAGCGACCGCCGCTGACTTCCACCGGTAGCAGCGAACCGTCACGACACTTGTGGCGCGCTTCGTAGCGGCCGGACGTCGCGGGTTTCGAATCCTGATCTTCGATCTCCGCCGCCGGCTTGCCGACGAGATCTTCCCGCGCATGACCCGACATCCGGCAGTACGCATCGTTGACTTCGACGATGCGGTTGTCGGCGTCGA
>CAYWHG010000018.1:2807-8182 GCA_964457865.1 uncultured Steroidobacter sp. | reverse complement strand
CCCGACATCCGGCAGTACGCATCGTTGACTTCGACGATGCGGTTGTCGGCGTCGAGAATCCAGTAGCCCTCCGTCAGCGCGTCGAGCACCGCGCGACTCGCCGCCGCCGCTTCGCGCTGGGCGCGTTCCGCGGCAACGCGTTCCGTGAGATCGCAGACACTGACGACGTCGGCGCTGCGTCCGTCGAACTCGATCGGTCGCGTCGCCAGCGTCACGTGCAGTTTCGAACCATCCTTGCGCAGATGCGTGACCACACCTGCGCCCGCCTCGGGCGCCGCTGCGTCGAGCAGCGCCGCGCTCTTGAGGGCGAGGAATTCGGCGCGCGTGTAACCGTAGACGCCCAGCGCCGTATCGTTGACGGCGATGAAACCGCCCGTCGCCTGATCCGCGATCCACATGGGCAGCGGATTCGCTTCGAAGATGCGGCGGAAACGCGCCTCGCCCGCGGCGAGACGCTGGTTGGTCGTTTCGAGTTCGCCGATCTGGTTGCGCAGACGCGCCTGCACCTGCTGCGCGCGCTCGGTCGCCAGCGCCAGGGCCTGCTGGGCACGCTCCAGCGCTTCGGAGCGCTGCGCGGCACCGACATCGAGCGCCGGCAATTTGACGGTCGGCGTCGGCTTCGCCGCGGCCACCGGCGCGGCAGGTGCGGCGGGTGCGGGTGCGACCAGTTCATCGATCGCCTGCACCAGCGCATCGGGCTGTTCGCTGCGGGCGAGGAAGCGTTCGGCCCCCAGTTCGAGCGCGAAACTTTCGTACTTCGGATTGTCGTGACGGCGCGTGTAGAACAGGAACGGAATGCCCTGCAGCCGCTCGTCCTGCTTCCACTTGCGACACAGGGCGAAACCGTCCATGCGCGGCAGCACGATGTCGGACACCACGGCCTGCGGCGGCTCGCGGCGGGCAGCTTCCAGCGCTTCCAGTCCGTTGGCTGCACGCACGACGCGATGACCGCGCGGCGTCAGCAACTTCTCCAGCGCCAGCTGTTCGGACTCGCGCTCGTAGGCAACCAGAATGACACCCATGCCGAAAACTCCTGCCCCATCCGGCGGTGGACGCGGTGCATGAAACGTGGTGGTCGAAGACGTCCCGAGGGGGGTCGCCCTGGCCGCCGATAGTAGTTATGTCAGGAGCGAAGTATGCCGACTAAGTCATTGATTGGAACAGTGGCGGGGTGGCGGATGCCGGAAGGGAGAAGTGGAGCACATGGTATAGGCCCTAGGCGCTAGGCCCTAGGCGCCAGGTCGGAGGGAGGGAGCATTTCCGGATCCAGGCCTAGCGCCTGGGGCCTAGTGCCTAGGGCCTAGGGCCTCTAGGGCAGCGCCCGATTCACCCTCATCCAGTACTGCCCGAGGATCGAGACCTGCTCCGTGAACTGCTTGAAATCCACGGGTTTGACGATGTAGCTGTTGGCCAGGCATTCGTAGCTGCGCAGCATGTCCGACTCCTGGTCGGACGAGGACATGATGACGACCGGGATGGGGCGCAGCTGCGGGTCGGACTTGATGCGGGTCAGGACATCGAGACCGTCGATCTTGGGCATGTGCAGGTCGAGCAGCATCAGGCGCGGCAGGCCCGCGGGACGCTGTGCGTACGCGCCCTTGCGCAGCAGATAGTCGAGCGCCTCCTGTCCGTCCTGCACCCAGACGACATTGCGGCTGACGCCGCTGACCTCGAGCGCATGCGTTGTCAGTTCCGCGTCGGTGGCATTGTCGTCGGCGAGGAGAACGTAACCGGGATGGGTCATGGGGCACCGGAGGAAAGGGAACGGGGCTCGGGACGCGGGTCGCGGGTCGGTACGAGAGAATCCGGCTCCTGCCCGAGCCCCACGCCCCGAGCGCCGAGCCCTCCGCGCGTCAGCGCAATCACGAACCCGTATTCCCTTGCCACTTCGCGCAGGCGTTCGAAGCGTCCGGACTGGCCGCCATGTCCGGCTTCCAGGTTGGTGTGCAGCAGCACGGGATTCGTATCGGTTTTCAGGTCGCGCAGTCGCGCCACCCACTTTGCCGGCTCGTAATACTGCACCTGACTGTCCCACAGTCCGGTGGTGACGAGCAGCGGCGGGTACGCCTGCGCACGCACATTATCGTAAGGGGAATACGAGAGCATGTAGCGATAGAACTCCGGTTCGTTGGGGTCGCCCCATTCGTCGTATTCGAGCGTGGTCAGCGGAATCGATTCGTCGAGCATGGTGGTGACGATGTCGACGAACGGCACGTTCGCCACGATGCCGCCGTACTTCTCCGGCGCCGTATTGATCACCGTTCCCATGAGCAATCCGCCCGCACTGCCGCCCGAGGCGTAGATGTTGCCTGCCGTGGCATAGCGCTGCGCGATCAGGAAATCCGTGACATCGATGAAATCATTGAACGTGTTCCACTTCTCAAGCAGGCGGCCGGCGTCGTACCAGCGTCGGCCGAGTTCCTGGCCACCGCGGATGTGGGCGATCGCATAAATGAAGCCACGATCCAGCAGCGACAGGCGCGCCGAACTGAAGGCCGGATCCATGCTGAGCCCGTAGGAACCGTAGGCGTAGAGAAACAGCGGCGCCGAACCATCGCGCGGCGTGTCCCGGCGATACACGACCGAGACGGGAACGAGTTCGCCATCGCGCGCCGGCGCCCAGAGAAATTCGCTCGCGTAGCGCGCCGGATCGAAATCGCCCAGCACCGGCTCGCGCTTCAGCAGCGTGCGCTCGCCGCTGCGGATGTCGATCTCGTACGTCGTCGCCGGCGTCGTGAGCGAGGTGTAGACGTAGCGCAGCCGCGTCGCATCGATTTCCGGATTGGAGCCGAGATGCATCGTGTACGCCGGATCGTCGGCCAGCAGCAGTTCCGCAGTCTGTCCCCAGCGCTGCACGCGGATCTTGCTCAGGCCGCCCGAGCGCTCGCTGACGGCGAGGAAGTCGCGGAACAGCTCGAAGTCCTGCACGAAGATCTGCGGATCGTGCGCGACCACATCGCTCCAGCGATCCGGCTGCTGCTGTGCCTGCCGGTCGGTCACGGGTGCCGAGGCGATGCGGAAGTTCTGCGCCCGCCAGTTGCTGCGGATCAGGAAACGATCGTCGAGATGATCGAGCTGGTACTCGTGATCCTCCGCGCGCGGCGCGAACACGGTGAATGCCAGCGCAGGATCGCTTGCCTGTGCATAGCGCCATTCCGACGACGTCGTGCTCTCCGAGCCGATGAACAGGTAGCGCTCCGACTTGCTGCGTTCGAGCGCGATGCCGAAGCTCTCGTCGGGCTCCTCGTAGACCAGCGCGTCGGGCGCCGTCGAACCCAGCACATGGCATCGCACGCGTCGTCCGAGCAACGTCACCGGGTCCTTCTCGACATACAGCAGCGTGCAGTTGTCGTCGGCCCAGGCGAGATCGGCCTCGGCGTTCTCGATGATGTCGGGCAGCAGTTCGCCCGTCGCGAGATCCTTGATGCGCAGCTGGAACTGGCGCCGGCCGACCGTATCGACGGCGAAGGCCAGCAACCGGTTGTCGGGGCTGACCTCGTAGTTGGCGAGTTGGAAGAACGCATGACCGAGGGCCATCGCATTGCCGTCGAGCAGGACCACGGCGTCGGACTCAGGCGCGCCGTCGCGACGTCGCAGGTAGACCGGATACTGCTGACCGGTCTCGAAATGGCTCCAGTACCAGTAGCCGCGGTAGCGCGCCGGCACGGAGCTGTCGTCCTGTTTGAGACGGCCGACGATTTCGGCGTACAGCGTCTCGATCAGCGGCTGCACCGGGGCGAGTAGCGCAGCGGCATGGTCGTTCTCGGCGCGCAGATGGGCGAGGACGTCGGGGTCCGTCCGCGTATCGTCGCGCAGCCAGTAGTAAGGGTCCTCGCGCACGCCGCCGGGCGATTCGACTCGATGGATACGTTGCGCGGGCCTGGGTGGCGATCTGGACGGTAGCGGCACGTCGGTTTCCCTCAGGATGGCCGGCGATCGGCTTCCGTGAATACCCCTGGCGAAGTCCGCCGGGGTGTTTGCGGCCGATTTATAGCGGTCGCCATCGGGGCGGTAAATCGTCATCTCCCTCAATTGCCCCGTGCGGGGCAATGCGCAGGTAGCGCGCCGGTGCGAAACCCGCCGCAAAAAAGTGATGTGTTCGGAGGAAGTCCGGCGGTCGATGAAGCACCATTGCGGACCTTGAGAAAGGCGACAGCGATGGCGCGCGGGGCGCTAGGATTCCTGCGGCGGCGCAGCGTCGATGGGGCTCGAAACATCAACAGCCGGCGGGACCGGGCCATGCGATTTCTGGGGTGCAGTTCACGCGACCTTCCCGGAAAAGGCAGATGCAGGTCTCAGTCGTCCGACTTTGCATAAGTAAGTATTAGACCTTCAGCATGAAAACCCCGAGGAGTGGGTCCATGGCGAATGCTCAGCACAATCGTCCCGGCGAGGAAGTGAATCTGGAAATCGACGACACCCAGAGCGCACGGATTCTCGGCGAATCCGACGCCCACCATACCGCCATCCTGGTCCTCAGCCGCGATGCCGCCCTGGTCGAAACCGTCCGCAAGGCAGCCCCGCGCGGCAGCTCGGCCACCCATGCACCGGATCTCGATCAGGTTGCTGATCGCCTGCCGAGCCTGAAGCCGGGGGTCCTGGTCGTCGATACGGCCAGCACCTCGGACGTGGCGGCACTGGTGGCGCAGCTCACGCAGCATTTCCCGGAACTCGTGGTGGTCGTCGCCGGCAAGCGCGAGGACAGCGCCTCGCTCATGCAGCTCACGGCCGCGGGACGTATTTTCCGATTCCTGCTCACGCCGCTGTCGCACGGCCAGACCCGTCTGTCCCTCGAAGCCGCGATCACGCAGCACACCGACCTCAGCGCGGCGTCCCATCGTCAGTCGTCGGGCGCCTCCGGCGAAGGCGGCAGCAAGAATTACGTGATGACCTACGGCGCCCTCGCCGCCGGCCTGCTGATCCTGATCGGTGCCATCTGGTTCGGCGTCAAGCAGTTCACCGGCAAGGAAGCACCGCCGGTCGAAACCCAGGCAACAGCACCCGCTGCTGCGCCCGGCCTGCCGAAGAAACAGGATCCGGTGCAGGCCGAACTCAACCTGGCCAAGGAAGCGTTCGACCAGGGCAGGTTCCTCGAACCCGCGGGCGAAAGTGCGCTGGACTACTACCGCAGCGCGCTCGCGCTCGATCCGCAGAGCCAGGCCGCGAAGGACGGCGTGCGTCTGGTCGTCGACAAGATCCTCGTGGGCGCCGAAACCGCACTCACCGCTGAAAAGCTCGAAGAGGCCGTGCGCACCATCGAGCAGGCCCGCAGTATCGATCCGACGCATCCGCGCCTGGCGTTCCTCGACACCCAGATCGGTCGCGAACGCGAGCGTCTGAAGCTGACGCAGGCCCGCGACGTGGGCAATCGCGTC
>CAYWHG010000018.1:0-2707 GCA_964457865.1 uncultured Steroidobacter sp. | reverse complement strand
TCGCGAACGCGAGCGTCTGAAGCTGACGCAGGCCCGCGACGTGGGCAATCGCGTCGGCACCCTGGTGGCGCAGGCGAATGACCGCATGGCCAACGGCCGGCTCATTAGTCCTTCCAACGGCAATGCGCGCGATGCCTTGCTCGAAGCACGCAGACTCGACCCGACCGACCCGACCGTCGTGCAGGGCATTCGCGAGTTGAGCGGACAGCTCACCGAGGAAGCCCGCAAATCTCTCGCCGCTGGCCGCACCGACGAAGCCCAGGCCTACGTCAATGCCGCCCGGCAGCTCGGTTCCGCCGATGCGGCGCTGGCGCAGATCCAGCGTTCGATCACGGAGACGACTCGCCCGGCGCAGAGCGCCGCGGCTGCTTCGACGAGCGCCGCGGCCGGCGCACGCCGTCCCGCCACGGGCACCACCGCACCCGCGGCGGCGCCCAACACCGACGGCCTCGTCGCCGAAGTCCGTCAGCGCATGAACGAAGGCAAGCTGATCGATCCCGCCGGCGCCAGCGCGAAGGATTCGCTGAACGAGCTCATCGCCCAGACGCCGAACCGTCCGGAAGTGGAAGAGCTGTCGCGCGCGCTGTCGACCCGCCTGCTCAATTCGAGCAAGCAGGCGCTGGCCGCCAAGGCCTATGACCGTTCGACCCAGTTGCTGGCCGGTGCCCGCGAAGTGGGTGCGCGCTACAACGGACCCGCCATCGCCCAGGCCGAGGCCGAACTCGCTGCCGCACGCGACCAGACGGCACAGCAGAGCAATGTCGTGTCCGCCGCGTCGCTCAAGCGCACGCGCACCGTCAATCCGGTCTATCCGGAGTCGGCGCGCAAGCGCGGCGTGGAAGGCTGGGTGGAAATGGCGTTCACCGTGACCCCGGAAGGCAGGGTCGAGGACGTCGAAGTCCGCAACTCGAGCCCTGCCGAGATCTTCGACGACGCCGCGACCCGCGCGATCCGCCAGTGGCGCTTCGAACCCGTCGAGCGCAACGGCCAGAAAGTGGCACAGCGCGCAATGGTGCGGCTGAGGTTCGAGCAGGGACAGTAAACACAACCGAACTGTCGGTACGGAAAGGCTCGCCCGCGCAAGTGGGCGGGCCTTTATTCTTTTGAAGGCTTGAGGCTTGAGGCGTGAGCCCGAGGAGAAGCCGGTACACTCCGATTCTGGCTCACGCCTCACGCCTCCCATGTCCTCCTCCCTCACCGACATCGCCATCTTCGTCAAGGTCGTCGAGCTGTCGAGCTTCACGGCAGCGGCGGATGCGCTCGACATGTCGCAGCCCGTGGTCAGCAAGGCGGTCACGCGGCTGGAAGAAAAGCTCGGTGTGCGGCTGCTCAATCGCACGACGCGGCGGCTGAGCCTGACGGAAGCAGGTTCGGAGCTGTATCGCCGCAGCGTGCGCGCACTCGAAGAAATCGAGAACGCCGAATCGGAACTCGCCCGCTTCCAGGTCGAGCCGCGCGGCACGCTGCGCGTCTCTGCGCCGATGTCGTTCAGCATCCTGCAGCTCGGCGCGAAGCTGCAGACCTTTCTCGATCGCTATCCCGGCGTCAGCGTGGAGATCAACCTGGACGATCGCCAGGTCGATCTGGTCGAAGAAGGATTCGACCTCGCCATCCGCATCGCCAATCTGCGCGATTCGAGCCTGGTCGCACGCAAGATCGTGCCGTGTCGCCAGGTACTGTGCGCCTCCCCTGCCTACCTCGCGACGCACGGCACGCCGGAACAGCCCGAAGATCTGCTCCAGCACAAGATCATTCTCTATTCCTTCCTGAGCCATGCGCGCGAATGGCGGCTCGTCGACGAGCAGGGCGAGACTCATGTCGTGCCGCTGAAGGGACCGCTGCAGACCAACAACGGCCTGGTGAACCGCGCGGCATGCCTGGCGGGTGCCGGCGTCGTGATGCTGCCGTCGTTTTATCTGGGCGATCAGCTCCGCTCCGGTGAACTCGTGCCCCTGCTGTGCAAGTTCCGCCCGGTCGATCTGGCTATCTACGCCGTCTATCCGGAACGTCGCAATCTCTCGCCCAAGGTGCGGGCGTTCGTGGATTTCCTGGCAGAGACGTTCGGACCGGAGCCGGCGTGGGAGAAGGGATGTCTGTTGGATTGAAGTGATGAGGTGATCAGGTGATGAGGTGATGAGGCAAGAGAACGCCGTCTTGCGTGATCACCCCATCACCTGATCACCTCATCACCTTCCTGCGCACCACACCTGTCCGTGCGCACCACCCGCGTGCACCATCAGCGAGCGCCCGCATCACAAACACCCTCATAAGTCGCTGATCCTCACGCTGGCATCCGCCTTGCAAAGCTCCTCGTGCGTTTCGATGGAGCGATGAATGGACGGCAGGGCGACCAGACTTCAGTTACTGAATTTCAAGACGATTCCGATGCGGACCTTCCACCTTGCGTGGATGGCATTCTTCGTCTGCTTCTTCGCCTGGTTTGCCGTGGCGCCGCTGATGCCGGTGATTCGCGACGATCTCGGCCTGACGCGCGATCAGATCGCCAACATCAACATCGCTGCGGTCTGCGTCACGATCTTCATGCGCCTGCTGATCGGTCCCTTGTGCGACCGCTTCGGCGCGCGGCTGACCTACACCTGGCTGCTCGCATTCGGTGCGATTCCGGTGATCGGCATCGCCTTCGCCCAGAGTTACGAAGCCTTCCTGTTCGGCCGGCTCTGCATCGGCGCGATCGGTGCGTCGTTCG